>CBFICO010000081.1:0-11414 GCA_965661115.1 Salibacteraceae bacterium | reverse complement strand
ATTTAATGTTTGTGATAGAGTAAATAGTCAGGTTTATAAAGGAATGAGTACCCGAAACCCTGACATTATTAAGGCCGTAAATGCTACTCGAGGATTGGTTTTGGTAGATAGCGATATCAATCTAATTCAAGCGGTATTTCATTCTAACTCTGGTGGGCAAACTGCAAACAGTGAAGATGCTTGGAGTAAAGAAGTGGGTTATTTAAGATCGGTTCCCGATACCTTTAGTTTGAATCAACCGCACTACAACTGGAAAACCTTTATAGAAAAAGACAAATGGTTGAGTTACTTAAAAAGGAAGTTTAACTACCCAATAGAGGATAGTGTTTACTTAGAGTATGTGTTAGATTATTGTCCTAAATACAGAGATCGGTATTTATCTCCCCTAGCGCCAAATACACTATTAAAAACTATACGCATTGATTGGGGGTTTAGATCAACTTTCTTTTCGATTACCGAGGGTGCGGAAGGTAAGTACGTATATTTTGAAGGAAGAGGTTTTGGTCATGGAGTTGGCTTAAGTCAGGAGGGAGCTATGCGCATGGCGGAGCTGGGTATTCCGTACAACAAAATTTTAAAGTATTATTATAAAGACACTCATCTAATTCATTTGTCGGCGCTCGACTTTTTTAGAGGGGATTAATCATAAATACTCTACTTTTATGGGGTAATGAACCGGCTAGCCCCATTTTCCAAACTATTAGGTTTTCTTGTTTGCGGTATTTTACTCGCAAAGTTTCTACAAACCGATACGATTCATTTAATCATAGTAGCCTGTTGCGCTGTGGTTTTCAGTTTGGTGCTCAACTATAAATACTACTCATTTACTAAACCCATACGAGTTTTTCTTTTTCAATTGGGAATATTTGTCGCAACTTCTTGTATTGGCATTGTTTTGAGTCAGAATAAGCGCATTGCTGTACCATCTGATTTTTATTCCGCCCGATCAATTGAGGCAATTGCCGAGATTGAACGCATTGAGAGTACTCTAGAAGGTAAAAAGTTGTTTTTAAAAACCTTTCAGGTCAGGGCAGCTGATAGCCTTTATTCTTCAGAAATAGGCTTTGTTTGCAAAACCGACACAAACTTTATATCTGAAGCTTTCGACAAGTTGTTTATTGAAGGTAGGCACAAACCCTTTTTTGCCAATCTGAACCCCGGGGCATTTAATTACGCTAAATATATGGAGACAGACGGGTATTACTTTGAAGTTTATCCAAAGAAGATCGTAAAATTAGAGTCGGGTGGATTAAGTGTATTTAAGTTAGCGACCGACATTAGAAGGAACTTAGAAAAAGTACTAGCCAGAAATTTAGAAGCGCGAGAATTGGGCGTTGCTGAAGCGTTGGTGTTGGGGCAAAAGCATCTGCTCGAAAAAGAAACCAAAGCGGCTTTTGCTGGAGTAGGAGCGATGCACATTTTGGCAGTTTCTGGTTTGCATGTTGGCTTGGTTTTTTTGTTGTTCAATGTGTTGTTTGCGCCAGTAAAAAGAATACGATTTGGACGTACAATTCACACCGTACTCATCATTTTAATGATAGTATCCTACGCTGCAATTACCGGTTTTTCACCTTCGGTAACGCGCGCTTCGCTTATGTTTATTCTTATCAGCTTGGGTCTAGTGCTTAACAGAATGGGAAATACCTTCAATACCATTTTTGCTTCTGCATTTTTAATGTTATTGTATAACCCTAACTATCTGTACGATGTTGGTTTTCAGTTATCCTACACCGCGGTTATTGGCATTGTTTACCTATATCCAAAGTTGTTTGGTTTGTACGAACCCAAGCGTTGGCTGGGATTAAAGCTGTGGAGTTTGCTGTGCTTAGCTGTAGCGGCTCAATTGGCAACATATCCCCTTGGGTTGTATTACTTTCACCAGTTTCCCACCTACTTTTTTATTACCAATCTTATTGTAATACCAGCTGCTTTTGTGTTGCTGTTAGGAGGATTTGTGTTGTTTTTTAGCGCGCTTTTTAGTGAATGGATTCCCCAATTCGAAAGTGTATTAGGCAAGCTGTATCAATGGATTGTTTTTGGATTAAACGAAATGGTGGAGTTGCTTTTTCAGTTGCCCTTTAGTACCATAGGTGATGTTGAGATAAGCTCAATACAGCTTATGCTCATTTATATCAGTATACTGCTTATGGTAGCAATGCTGGTTTGGCAATACCGCTGGTTGGTGTACGTAACGCTCAGCTGTTTTCTGATGTTGGTTTTAAGTTTTTCCTATTCAACGTATCGTGTACATTCTACTAGCGGAGTATTGGTTTACCAAAATCGTAATTTTAGTTTTGAAGTTTTTGAAGGAGAAAAAAGTATCTTCTATAGTTCTGATACTTCAGCAATAAGAAAAGACCGAGCCGAACGACGCATAGCAGATTACAATCGTTTTACTGGAAGGGAAACAAGGCAAAGAATTAGTTCAGAAAGAATTCCTAAAAAGGTTCAGTTCGTTAAAAATGAATGTGTTGGGTGTACTTCCAGTATTTCTGTGGTAGGCGATAGCGTAGTGATTACTGGAAAAGAAGAAGGTATAGAAGAATTGGACCATAGAATAAAACCATTGATTATTGAGTTGGAGTGATATGAAGTTAATTTTGAATGAGTGAAAACATTAAAGAATCAAATCTTAAAATTAATCTTTCGAAGACGAAGAAATCGAGCACGAGCTGTGAGAGAGCTGAGTGAATTTGCTAACGGAGCTTATCTTGCCCGCGTATTATACTCAAATGGTAGCTATGAAACGGAACGGTTTATTATTTCACGTTAAACTTATTGTTCTCCTATTAACTGGTTTTAGCCTCTTGTCTTGCAAAAAGAAATTGAAAGAAGTTGAAGTAAACGTTTATGACGTTAATACAAATAAAGGGCTTAAAGATGTTTCGGTTATTCACGGTGATACCGAATACAAAAGCGATGTAAATGGCAAAGTTTTAATCACAAAAAATATCGAACTAGAAGGCGATTATATTTATACAAATTTTGGTTTAACTAATTTGTTTAATGCAGATTATCATACCAATTGCATTTTAATAAACGAATACCAAATTTCAGATAAAACTTTAGACATTCCGGTTGCTGTATCTAAAGTAATCAAGCTTAAAATAGATATCGTTGATTCTGTATCGGAAAGAAGAGGCTGCTTCGTATTAGATGACTTACCACATTGCTCGGGCGAATTTCATCAATATTTTGAGAGATTTCCCGATTATCTGGATTTTCCAGGAAAGCCAAGTTGGGACAGGAGTAAAGATTTTATAAATTACTTCATGGTACTTGGTTCGAGCCCTGCGATTCTTAAAGTTTATTACGATTGCAAAGAAGGTTGGGATAATAATGCCATTGAACCTGATATTTACGAAGAAATTGTATTGGTTGAAAATACGGATACAACGTATTATACATTGCTTTTAAAGTGATCATGGTGCAGAGGCTGACTTCGTAGCGTCCCGATCTATCGATTCGTCCATGAGCTGGGGTTTTAAAAGCAGAAGAATACCTTTATAGCATCGCAAAAGACTATGCAGGAGAAAAAGGAATTTTAGATAATGTGGTGGTTTTATCGATTGGTTAGGTCGAACGCGAAAGGATTCGCGTACGAGCGCTGACTGAATAAAGTTTGAAATGAATAGAAAGTTAATTAACTGTGTATTGATTTTTTTTGCGACCTGCTTTGCTGGCTGTAGCTTAGTAGATAAAACCGATTCAGTTGACATTAAAGCATACAACTGGCAACTGTGTTACATAGAAACTCCTAGTGAGAAAATGAAGGTTTCTAAATTCGAAGATTACAAAAGGAAGTATGCCTATTTACTCAGGTTTGATTCAGACAGTGTGTTCTTTTTTGATAATAGCGTTAATGATGCTCAAGGTGAGTATGAAATAAATGAAAAAGGTTCAATAAATATTTATTTCTTCGGAGAAGTAACGGAAGTTGGAGGGGGCAATGAAATGGATATTTACCTTATTCAAAAACTGGCTTCTTTTAACGAATATAAATTACCTGGTAATAAATTACGTGGTAATAAATTACACTTGTATTCAAATAGTGATGAATTAGTCTTTAAGCAAGTGAGGTAATTAAGTCATTACTATAGCAAACAAAAAAAGCGACCCAGGTCGCTTTTCTTTTTCAATAAAAAATTCAATTTACTTTTTAAAGTTATCTGCTACAATAAGATCTTTGGTGCCGTGGCCGTAACTATAGAAACCTTCGCCGCTTTTTGCGCCAAGTTTACCAGCAGTAACCATATTCACCAATAAAGGACAAGGAGCGTATTTTGGATTACCAAATCCTTCGTGCATTACATTAAGGATAGATAAACATACATCCAACCCAATAAAATCGGCCAATTGCAATGGTCCCATCGGGTGTGCCATTCCAAGCTTCATAACAGTATCAATTTCTTCAACACCAGCAACGCCTTCGTGCAATGTAATGATGGCTTCGTTTATCATTGGCATTAAAATTCGGTTGGCTACAAAACCTGGGTAATCGTTTACCTCAACCGGAATTTTACCCAAATCCTTTGAGGTTTCCATAATGATATTGGTAATTTCATCAGAAGTAGCGTAACCTCTAATTATTTCTACCAATTTCATAATAGGTACAGGATTCATAAAGTGCATGCCAATTACTTTTTCTGGACGGTTAGTAACTGAGGCAATTTTAGTAATAGAAATAGAAGAGGTATTGGTAGCTAGAATACAATCTGCATTACAATGTTGGTCTAAGTCTTTAAATATTTTGAGTTTAAGATCTACGTTTTCTGTAGCTGCTTCAACCACCAATTCTCTATCGCTTACGCCATCAGCAACCGATGTAAAGGTGGTAATGTTGTTTAAGCACGCGTCTTTTTGATCAGCAGTAATTTTTTCCTTTGCAATCAAACGATCTAAGTTTTTGGTGATGGTAGCAACTGCTTTATCTAGGCTAGTTTGTTGTATATCTATTAGATTTACTTGGTATCCACTTTGTGCAAAAACATGCGCTATTCCGTTGCCCATGGTACCTGCTCCAATTACTGCTATCTTCTTCATATTATCTGTTTTTTAATGGGATTACAAATGTAAACATCTCAACCCTGAGTGCTTCAAGCTGATAAATCAATATTCTAAAAAATGTGAGGGATTATGGTTATCTATCGAAAAGCTGAATAAACTTTCGGAAAACGTCTCCAAACAAAGCAAACACTAAAACCAGAGTCATTGACCAAATCACTAATATGTTTACCCAGAAGGTTTTGTAATACTTACCAAAAATCTTTTTCTGTGGAGCAAAGAAGTGACTATTAAATGATTCGCTGTCTCTGTATATCGGGTTCTCTTGAGGAACCAATTGTTCATCATACTCGATAATATGACTCAGCTCCAATTTGTTGGTTACTAAATCAGCTAGAGCTTGGTTTCGGTATTGGTTCTTAGCTTCTGTAAAGTTTATATCGGTATCTTTTGATAGATAATTAATGGCATCGTCTCTATCGTCTAAGGTTCTGTTTTGTAGTTTGTTGTAGAAAGTTCTTTGCAGTTTTAAGTGATCTTTTAAATCTTGCAGAACTACTTCATCTGCCTTACCTGTAGCCAATTTATCTACATCCTTAAAAGCAAGTTTTGGATAAAGTTTGTTTTGTTTGGTTATTTCGTTTCTAATTACGGTAAGGGCTTTGTTTACGTCCTCTTGTTTTTCTGGTTGTTGCAAATAGTTTTCTACAAACCCAATTTTTGAGTTTAATTCAGGAATCCAATACACCTTCTTGTAATTGGTCATGGCCTGAATTTTATCGTAAGGGTAGAGGTGTTTTTCAAAT
Organism: Salibacteraceae bacterium; assembly: GCA_965661115.1. Classification (GTDB taxonomy): domain Bacteria; phylum Bacteroidota; class Bacteroidia; order Flavobacteriales_G; family Salibacteraceae; genus UBA6770. Next base: position 5,604 of record CBFICO010000081.1, on the reverse strand, counting down.
TTATTTTCGATAAATTGATTTACCGCCAATGCTTCAAATGCCCAACGAGAAGCCATCAATTCTCCAATAATAGGAACCTTAATTCTTGAAGAAATATCTGGGTTTAATTTATCAAACTTAACGATTACGCCACTAAAAATAAGCTGTGGAATAATGATAAAAGGAATAAGGATGTAAATGGTAACCGCGCTGTTGAAGCTTGCAGAAATATTTAATCCCAACACATTAGCAAAACATGCAGTAGAGAGTAAAACCAGGTAATAATCCCACAACATTCCGTCTATATCTAACACATAATTTCCAATTAGAATAAAGGAAAGTGTTTGGATTGCAGAAATGGTAAACATGATAAGAATTTTACTTATCAAGTAGGCTTTGTTGTTTAGGTTTAGAAACGACTCTCTCTTCCTAATTTTTTGATCCCGAATTATTTCTTCGGCACTAACGGTTAGTCCGATAAATAAAGCAACAACTACAGACATGAACATGTATGCCGGTATGTTTTCGTTTTCTAAGAAAACGTATTTACTGTCGTCTCCATTAAATGGGAAATACCTTACAAAATAGCTCAAAATAATAGCTAGTACCGGAGCCTCTAACATGTTGATTAACATGTATTGTTTGTTGGTAAGCTTAGAGCGAACGTCTCTGGTTACAAAGATTTTAAACTGCTTAAAAACGTTTGCTAAGTTAAAATCCACTTGAGGGGCGGAAGGAGGGTCGGGTAGCATCTTAACTTTGCTGTCTATCTCTTTTAAGTATAACTCGTACCACTGTTGTGGAGATACTTTTCTGTTTTCCGTTAAGCTTCCGTATTCATCAACTACTTTTTGGTCGATAATATTGAAAATGATCTCTGGATTTACATTTCCTCCTGTATCTTCTTCATCCGCATTGGCATAATGCGCTGCTTTTTTAAAGTATTTGATTCCTTCAACAGGGTTGCCGTTGTAAATTAGATAACCTCCAACGTCTAGAATCATAAGCTTGTCAAACATTTTAAAAATGTCTGAAGAAGGTTGGTGAATCACCACATAAATCAATTTACCCTTAAGCGATAGCTCCTTAAGTAAATCCATTATGTTTTGAGAATCTCTAGAACTTAAACCGGAAGTAGGCTCGTCAACGTACAATAAAGCAGGCTCACGAATCAGTTCTAACGCAATATTTAATCGTTTACGCTGGCCACCACTAATGTACTTTTCCAGCGGACTACCTACTTTAAGGTCAGCAGCTTCTTTTAGTCCAAGACTAATCAAAAGGTCCATTACCAGTTTGGTAATCTCTTTGTCAGATTTTTTTCCGAAGATTAATTTGGCGTTGTAATACAAGTTTTGGAAAACCGTAAGTTCATCAATTAGCAAGTCATCTTGCGATACATAACCAATTACACCTTTTATTTTTTCTGGGTGTTTATGAATGTCTATTCCGTTAAGTGTAACCTTACCTTCGGTAGGAGTGTATTCTCCGTTTAAAATGTTTAGCAGCGTAGATTTTCCTGCGCCAGAGCCTCCCATTATACCAATAAGGCGTCCGTTTTCTTCGCACATTTTAAATGGCTGAACACCGATATTGCCAGTTTTAAACTTGTAAACTAGGTCTTGCGCTTTAAAAACAATTTTTTCGCTCTCTGTTCGCTTTATGAAGGAGCTTACAATATCGCTGTAGAAAATAGGCGATACTTTAGAACTTCTTATTGAAGATCCAGCGGTAAGCGTGTATGCTCTTCTGGCGAATAAGATTTGTCCGTTTAGCGAAAGGTTTTCATTTCCTAAATAGCGTACAACATACATTTCAACGCTAGGAAATTTTAAGAACATTAAAACGCCTTCAATGTTGGGCCGTTTTATGTGCTGACAATTTTGTTTTGAGTTTTCCTCTTTGTTGTCAACAATTAAAATATTTTCAATATCCGGAATCTTGTTTTCTTCCGATTCCAAGAATTTTAAACATTCGTCAAATTCCTGACTTGGGATATTAAATGTATCCGAGGTGGTTCTTAAAAATTGAAATTCGTGATCAGAAATATTCTCATCAGCCAAAATGTACTCCAATAAACGAATTAGGATTACCACTTTTTGCTTCTGACGTAATACTGAATTTAATTGAGTACAAACTTCAATTACATTTTCTTTACTTAAAGCATCAGCCGCCCCACTGTGGTGGATTTCTTTAATGTTTGTGTCGTAGAGCTCTAAATATTTTGGTACTAACTCGGCGTTCAGTTCTTGGTTTAAGTATTCTTCAACAATTACGCGACTCTCCTGAGTGATATCGTCAACATCAGACGCTAAAGCGAATAGCTTCATTAGGGCTTTCAGTAGCTCTTCACTCATAAGATTTCAATATTTGAGTTGCGCATAAAATTATTAAGCGGAGATCAAAAATAAACAAGTAGTTCAACCATACAATATTTGATTGAATCTAATTGTAAAATGTAGGTGTTTAGCTTAGGGCTCGATCAATTTGCCGTTGAACGTCTTTTTGCTTCAAGCTTTCTCGCTTATCGTGTAGTTTTTTACCCTTTGCTAAGTGGAACTTAAGCTTTGCTAACCCTTTTTCATTTATAAACAGTAGCGTAGGTACAGCAGTGTAACCTTTGGTTTGCATGTGTTTATGAATCTTTTTTATCTCCCGTTTATTTAAGAGCAATTTTCGGTCGCGAGTTGGTAAATGATTACTGTAAGTACCTTCAGTATATTCTGCAATAAACATATTTCTAACAAACACTTCTTCATCCATTACGCTCACAAATGCATCAGCAATGTTTGCCTTCGATTCTCTAATGGATTTTATTTCCGTTCCTTTTAATTGAATACCAGCAATAAAATCATCAAGCAGTTCGTATTCAAACTTTGCCTTTTTGTTTTTTATGCTTACTTCTTTCTGAAAACGTTTGTTTGTCATAGTACCGCAAAGCTAGATTATTACTTTGTTATAGCTGATTTTTAAGAATTTAAAAAACATGAAATTCTTTTCTAAGATTAACTACCAAAATCATAAAAATACCTAGCCATAGGTATTGTGCAGTTAGAAGTTCGAGGATAGATTTGTGGCCTTATTTAAAACAAGTCTAAATAAATATAACTATGAGAAAGGTCAGTTTTTTTCTATTTTCAGTAGTCATATTGAGTGCATGTAAAAAAGAAGGATGTACAGACGTAAATGCGCTCAATTATGTTGAGTCTGCAAAGAAGGATGATGGGAGTTGTGAGTATGCTCCAGATCCGGTAAATCCAACTCCACAAGCACCTTCAACCTATGTGTTTACTAGAGATGGAGAATCTACAGTAAGTTTTACTGGCCAGGTATATAGAATGAATATGTTAGGTGAAATAGTAACCTACATGAAGTTGGCGAACACTCCAGGAAACAAAGTAGAAGAGGCGAAGTTGCTAAATATGTATGCTAACGAGAATAGCCCATTTTCTGAAGCAGGGCTTAACAGTTCTACAAGACAATTGAAAAACAAAACTGCAGGAGATGATCCAACTATAATCGCTCAATTTGAATGGTATATAAAAGAACTTTCAACCTTATCTGATTCAACAGTTGCCAATCAATTTGACGGAAAAGAAGGTAAAGGAGGTGTTGTAAAGTCTGGTACTAAGGCCTATTTACAAAATGCTCACGGACAAGAATATGTGCAGCTTATTGAAAAAGGGTTGATGGGTGCTGTTTTTATGCATCAAATATCAAACGTATATCTTGGAGAAGGCAAAATGAATGTAGATAACTCCAAAATTGTTGAAGGACAATCGTACACAACTATGGAGCACCATTGGGATGAGGCTTTTGGCTATATGTTTGGTACAGTGAATTATCCTGCAGAAGGAACAGATAGATTTTGGGGTAAATATGCAAATGGTCGTGATGCTTTACTAGGTTGCAACAAAGCTTTAATGGATGCTTTTATTAAAGGAAGGTTTGCCATCACACAAAACGACATGAACGAGCGTGACGCTCAAATTGCAATAATTCGTGAAGAACTTGAAAAAGTAACCGCTGCTACTGCTATTCACTATTTAAATTCAACCAAAAAGAACATTACCGATGATGCACTTCGTAATCACGCATTAAGTGAGGCATGGGTATTCATGGATAACATTAGATATTCTAAAGTTGCCAAGCTTATCAATGCCCAAATAGAAGCACACAAGAATACTATTGGCGAGAACTTTTATGCAGTGTCTGCTGCTGACTTGGATGCAGTAAGAGCAGATTTAGCCAAAGTGTATGGATTAGAAAACATTGCAGATCAGTTGTAAAAACTATACATGAAGTACTATTTAGGCATAATCATTTTGGTAATTGGAATTATTTCTTGTAAAAAAGATGAACCAGCTCCGGCTACACCTGAAACTCCAGTGCCAAATGAGTTTAAAGTTGAAGATCTACTTAAAAATTGGTCGGGTAACATAATTGTTCCGAATTACGAGCAGTACAAAACGGCAGCGGCTGAGTTAAACTCTGCTGTTGGTGTGTTTAAAGGTACAACCACTACAGCAAATTTGGAATCTGTAAAAACTAAATGGAAAGCCGCGTACTTGGCATGGCAAAAAGTATCCATGTATGAGTTTGGCCCAGCAGCAGATATCATTTTGCGCGGTGAAACCAATATTTACCCTACCGATACTACTCAGCTTAACGATTTAATTGCGCAAGGATCTATCGACTTGTCTGGTGCCAATAAACTGGACGTTAAAGGTTTCCCTGCTCTAGATTATTTGTTGAATAACGGTACAAGCACAGAGGTTGTCGATTTGTTTAAAGATTCAAATACGGGCTCAAACAGAATGAATTATTTGGTTGAGTTAAGTAAGCAAATAAACAATAATGCGACCGCAGTGCATACCAAATGGTCAACCGCTGGAGGAGATTACTCCAATCAGTTCAACTCGGCTGTAGGCACAGATGTGGGAAGTAGTTTGGGTCTTTTAATCAATACATTAAATCAGCATATTGAACGCCATTTGCGCGATGGAAAACTGGGTATTCCAAATGGAAATCGAAATTTTTCCGCCACCGCTTTACCTAGTCATGTTGAGGCGCCCTTTAAAGGAGATATATCTGTTGAATTGGCTCAAACAAATTTGGAGGCAATAGAGCTGCTTTATCTAGGCAACTACAACGGCAACTCCAGTGGGTTAGGGCTGGATGACTATTTAGAAAGCTTAAATGCCAAATATGGTGATGGCAGTTTAAATGGTGCTATCAAAACTCAGTTTACCGCATGTAAAAATGCTTTAAAAGACGTGCCTTCTTCGCTAAAGGATAATTTGATAAGCAATAAATCTAAAGTTGATGCCGCGGTAAAGGAGTTGCAAAAACTAATTGTGTTGCATAAGACAGATGTCCCATCAGCAACAGGAATTTTAATAACCTATCAAGATAACGACGGAGATTGATTAACTGGAAATCCATACTAGAAAAAGGAATCACCAAAGAAGTAGATATCGCTCCTTTGGTGATTTTTCGCATCTTATTCTCCCTGCTAATGTTGGGTAGCTTAATCCGTTTTTGGGTAAATGGATGGATTTACGACTTTTACATTATGCCCAAGATGCATTTTAAGTATTTTGGGTTTGAATGGGTAGAATCCTT
>CBFICO010000080.1:0-11422 GCA_965661115.1 Salibacteraceae bacterium | reverse complement strand
ACAAACACCCACTGCGTTTTGAACCTTATGAGCTAAATACTTTCATAAACGATGAAAACGCGCTTCAATACTTTCCAATAATTACTGGTGATGAAAATCAGATGATTTTTACACGCAGATATAAAGGCTCTCAAAACGAAGACATTTTTATTGCAAAACGTACCGGATCTTGGAACCAAGCTAAAAAACTTGACGGAAGTATTAACGGACCAGAAGGTGAAGGTACTGCCACTATAAGCGCGGACGGTACAACAATCATTTGCAGTTACTGCGGAGATAGCCGAGAGAATTTTGGAAACTGCGATTTGTATTATTCCACTTTTGAAAACGGTAGCTGGACAAAGCTTAAAAACTTAGGAAACACAATTAATTCGAAACATTACGAGGCTCAACCAACCATAAGCGCCGATGGAAGAGTTTTATTTTTTGTTTCTGACAGACCAGGAGGTATTGGAGGTGTTGATATATACAGCAGCATTAAATCTGAAAATGGAGATTGGAGCACCCCAAAAAACTTAGGAAATATAATAAACACTCCAGAAAATGAAGGCAGCCCGTTTTTACATGCAAATGGCCAAACCTTGTTTTTTGCGAGTAAGGGGCACCCAGGATTTGGGGGGTATGATTTGTTTGCCACCGATATTGAAAACGATATGTGGCAAAAACCACGAAATCTAGGTTATCCAATAAACGATCAAAATAACCAATTGAGTATGTGTGTTGCACCAGATGGCAAAACTGGCTACTTCAGTAAAGAAGAGTTTAGTTCAACTTCTGCAATGGCAAATTCTAGTAAAATTTGGAGTTTTCAAGTTCCCCCAGAAATGAAATTAGGACACAGAAGCAACTATGTTACTGGTTATGTGTACGATAACGTAACTAAAAAGCCGATTTCCGCTACGCTAAAACTCATCAACTTAGAAACGGAAAAAACTACAGCATGGGTTACATCGCAGCCCTCTAATGGTAAATACTTGGTAATGCTTGCCGAGGGGTCTGACTATGCATTCTACACCGAAACTAGAGGATATTTATTTAAAAGTATTGCCTTTGAGTACAGCGAGGCGGATAACATTGCCCCTATTAAAATGGATATTTTCTTAGATCCAATTATCAAAGGAGTTACGGTCCAATTAAACAATATCTACTTCCAAACCGGAAAATCCACTTTGCTACCAAAATCTAAGGTGGAGCTAAACAAGCTTTATGAGCTAATGAAAAAGAATCCATTACTTAAGATTGAGCTGGGTGGCCATACCGATAATGTTGGAAGCGATGCAGTAAACAACAAACTGTCACTGAACCGTGTAAACTCAGTAATAGCCTACCTTACCAAAAAAGGAATTAATGCAAACCGAATGGTAGGAAAGGGTTATGGCGCTTCTAAACCAATTGCAGAAAACAATACAGCAGCAGGAAGAAAACAAAACCGACGAGTAGAATTTACGGTTTTAGCAGTTGATTAAAACAAAAAAGACCCGCAGTTTCCTGCGAGTCTTTTGCGGTGGTGCCTCCAGGAATCGAACCAGGGACACCAGGATTTTCAGTCCTGTGCTCTACCAACTGAGCTAAGGCACCGTTTTGTGGGCGGCAAATTTATATAAAATTCCAAACTAGTATCAAACATTTTAAACAATTACAAATTCGGCTACCAACCTTGCCGTAAGTATACCTTTGCAGCGCATGAATTTGGTTATTGATATTGGCAATACAGCTGCTAAGCTGGGTGTTTTTGATAGTACAGAGTTAAAATCTGTACAGTCAGTAAAATCAAATACCATTGAAGCTGGAGTTACTGATTTAAAATCTCAGTTTAAAATTGATAAGTGCGTCGTAAGTTCTGTTACTGAATTACGTTCAGGGGGTATTTCAGCATTAAAGCAAATCAAAACCCTTGACTTCAACCACAAAACGCCAATTCCTATCAAAAATAAGTATGAAACACCAGAAACTCTTGGCCTCGACCGTCTTGCCAATGCCGTGGCACTCTTCAAGCATTACCCTAATTCACCTGCGCTTGCAATAGATTTTGGTACCTGCATAAAATACGATTTAGTTAATGTAAAAGGTGAATATCTTGGTGGATCAATTAGTCCTGGCATGCAAATGCGCTATAAGGCGCTCAATGAGTTTACTGCTAAATTGCCTTTAGCTGCTCCAACTGATAATGTTCAACTAACCGGAACAAATACGGAAACATCAATAAAAAGTGGTGTCCAAAGAGGTATTTGTGCCGAGATAAATGGAATAATTGAAGAATACCGAGCACAATATTCCGAGCTACAAGTGGTTTTTACGGGAGGCGATCACAAGTATTTTGCTAAGGCATTTAAAAATAGCATTTTTGCGCGCCCAAATCTCACCCTAGAAGGATTGAACGAAGTACTATTATTCAATGATTAAATACCTAACAGCTGTTAGTTTTATACTCTGCTCTTTTGTAGTTCTAGGGCAATCCACTTCGGGTTCACCTTATTCATTTTACGGTATTGGAGATCCAAATACCAACAGCTACTCAAACTACAAGGCCATGGGTGAATCGCAAGTGGCGCTTACCGATCCTGTTTATATCAACTTAAAAAACCCGGCAAGTTTCGCAAGATTAGAGGACCCTACATTTGCGGTGGATTTTAACATGAACTGGCTCACCATTGAAACTCCTTCAGCGACTCAACAACAAAACACTCAGTATATAAACGGATTTGCATTTGGCTTTCCAATGGGTAAACGATTTGGTGCTGCTTTCTCTTTGGGACCTTACACTAAAATTGGTTATGACCTTACCGCTCCTCAAGAATCACCGGTATTGGGTCGTTACGATTTTCGCTACACAGGCGAAGGTGGATACAACCATGCTACTGGAGGTTTTGGTGGTAGTCCTATACTTAACGACAGCAACGAACTTTCTATTGGAGTTCAAATTGGTTATTTCTTCGGATTTTCTCAAACCTCAAGATCCGTTACCAACTTTTTAGATAACGCTAATGTCACCAGCAGCAAGATGATCAATAGAACCAACATCAATGATGTTGGACTAAGTTTTGGGTTAACTTATAAAAGAAGAATTGCAGAAGAAACTTGGCTTTCTATTGGCGGAAGCATTAGACCTAGCACTAATATTTCATCTCAAAATCAGCAACTCTCCTATACCTATCGCCCCTCTGGTTTAAAGGATAACATAGTAGATACTGTGCAAGACATTAACCAAAAAGGTGATTTAAAATTACCCGATGAATTGACCGCAGGATTAGCACTTCAAATCTCAGATAATTGGCTGATTTCTGCGGAATATAGCTCGACAACTTGGTCTCAATTGGAACTCAATGGTACCCCATTTTCTCTTTCTGATGGCAATGCAATTTCTGGAGGCATTCAATATGTTGCCAATACAGCAGCTGTAGCAAAGTTTTTTCAATCTATAAGATACCGAGGAGGCTTCCGGTATGAAAACACACGACTCAACTTTGGAGGCAATCAACTCACACAAATTTCTGGAACTGCAGGAATTGGAATTCCGTTTCAGAAAACTAAAATGCGCACCACATTCAACTTTGGCATTGAAATTGGTTCTAGAGGTCAAGACGGAAAAACACTTGTTAAAGAAAATTTTACAAACCTGTTCATTGGCCTATCAATGAACCCTCATAAATTTGACGGCTGGTTTAAACGTAGCAAATACAATTAAAAACAGATATGATGAAAAAACTAATATTGGCAGCAATGATAATGATGGGAGTTTCTGCAGTAAACGCTCAAAAATTTGGAGCTACCCCAGAAGATAGCTTAAACTGCCTTAAGAACCTTTCACTCTACCAAGATTACTATAAACAAAAACAATACGACGAGTCTTTAAAGTTTCTTAGAAACGTATTGCAGATTTGTCCTTCTTGCTCAAAATCTATTTACGTAAAAGGCGCTAAGCTTTACGGAAAATCCATCAAGAAAAACAAGGCAAACAAAGAACTTAAAGATAAGTTAGTTGACACCTTAATGATGGTTTACGATATGCGTATCGAAAACTTTGGAGAAATGGGCTTTGTGTTAGGACGTAAAGCAGCCGATTTAGCAAAATACAGACCTTCAGCAGTTGAAGAAGCTTACGGAATGTTCCAAGAATCTCTTGAGTTACAAGGAGATGATATGGAAGCAGGTGCTTTGGTATACATGTATCAAACAAGATACAAAATGTATAAAAAAGGAAAATGTACTAAAGAAGATGTAATTGATTTGTATCCTAAGCTTAAAGCTATTGCAGACTACAATGTAAAAAACAGCTCAAGAGAAAAAGATAAAGTAAACTATCAAAAATCTAGAGAAAACCTATTAGAATACTTTAAGCAAGTAGCTGAGTGTGAAGACTTAGTTAAGGCCTTCAAGCCAAGATTTGAAAAAGACCCAGAAAATGTAGAACAATTAAAGGAAATCTTATCGCTATTAAACACGAAAGAATGTGAAGATTCTGAGTTCTATATTACTGTAGCTAAAAAATTACAAGAAAAAGAACCTTCTGCTTTAGCAGCATATAGTATTGCGAGTTGGTACTATAAAAAATCGGAATTTGCCACAGCAGTGAAGTATTATGATGAAGCTTACAACATAGCAGATCAAATGGAAGACGAAACTGAGATTAATCCCTTTAAGCTAAAAACTGCATTAGCAGCAGCTGATTGTCACTTAAGACTGGGTCAATATGCTAGTACAAAAAATAAAGCACTAAAAGCGTTAGCAGCAGATCCCAACAGTGGTGAAGCATATATGTACATTGGTGATGCCTATGTACGAGGTGCTGGTTCTTGGGGGGAAAACGACTGTCAAAAAAGAGCTGGAAACTGGGCTGCTGTTGACAAATTTCAAATCGCTGTTGCAAAAAATCCAGAATTAAGAGAAGCAATTAACAATAGAATCTCTGGCGCTAAGGCCAGATACCCAGAAAAAAATGAATGCTTCTTCCATAATATCAACGAAGGAAGCAGCATTACGATAGGTGGTTGGATTGGAGAAACCACTAAGGTTAGGTTTAACTAAATCGATTGAGTGCGTTACAAAATATAGTTTTAGGCATAGCCACAACGTTTGTTGCGGCTGTGTTTTTTTCTAGCTGTACCAACCAAAATGAAGATTTACCAGAACTTCCGAAAGCAATAGCAAAGCCAGTTGAAATTTCAATAAACACCGAAATTCTTTATAGCGATAGCGCTATAATTCGACTAAAAATAGTTACACCAGAGTTACAGCGTTGGACCAATGCAGAAAACCCTTATGTGGAGTTTCCAAAGGGATTAGATCTGTTTTTCTATGATAGTACTGGAGCTCTTGAGTCGACCCTAAAAGCCGATTACGCAATTAATTTTACCGAAGAAAAACGTGTTGAGGTAAAACACAACGTGGAAGTGGTAAATGGTAAAGAGGAAACCTTAAACACAGAACATCTTATTTGGTTGCAGGCCGAAGAAAAAATTTACACCGAGGAATTCGTAAAAATTACAACGCCCGATGAAATAATCTATGGCGATGGTTTAGAAGCTAATCAACAATTTACCAAGTACAGAATTAAAAATATTAAAGGAACTATTGCTGTTGAAGAAGACAGTTTACAATAACAAAAATGGAACGATACAATAAAATAATGCAGTATGTGTGGCTAGCAGTAGCTTTGCTTTCTTCTGTATTTGCTGCCTATAAGTTCTTTACCATGCCAGAAGGTGAAGAACCTGAATACATGATTTTTGCATTGCCTTTTATTGCAGCCATACTTTTCTTTTTGCGCAGAAGACACAATCATGTAATGTCTCAAAACAAAGAAGACAATAAGTAAGCAAATTAGTAATTGCTTATCTTCGAAACAGTTTTAATACTAAATGGAAAGTAGCCCCTGGTTAGTTGTCTTTTTGACCCTTGTGTTCTCTGCCTTTTTTTCGGGTATGGAAATAGCCTTTGTATCTGCCAATAAACTCAAAATTGAATTAGAAAAAAAACGAGGGCTTTTATCAGCTCGAGTATACTCCTTTTTTCTCAAAAACCAAGGTGCATTTATATCTACCATGTTGGTTGGAAACAACATTTCATTGGTAATCTACGGTATAAGTATCGCGCTAATATTGGACCCTCCGCTGGGCATGATTTTCAGTAATTCTTTTGTTGTTTTTCTGCTTCAAACCATTATTTCTACACTGCTTATTTTAGTTACCGCAGAGTTCTTGCCGAAAGTACTTTTTCGAATTGACCCCAATAAAACATTGAGCTTTTTTGCTGTTCCAACAGTTATTTTTTATGTGGTTCTATACGTTCCTGTGCGTTTTATAACTCTCTGTTCCAATTGGATAATTAAGAACGTTATGAAACAAGAAGTAACGGATTTGGAGGTAAGCTTTGGCAAGGTAGATTTAGACCATTTTGTAAAAGAAGCTACCGATTCAGTCACCAATAAAGAAGAGCTCGAAAGTGAAGTTCAGATCTTTCAAAACGCACTAGACTTTGGAGAAATAAGAGTACGTGAATGTATGATTCCACGAACGGAGGTAATTGCTCTAGAAGAAACAGAAAGCATTGATACGCTCAAGAAAACTTTTGTTGAAACTGGCCTAAGTAAAATCTTAATCTACCGAGAAGACATCGACAACATAATAGGTTATGTGCACTCTTTTGAATTGCTCAAAAAACCTAAAACCATAAAAAACATTCTGCTACCCGTTTCTCTAATTCCAGAAGCAATGGTGGCAAATGAAGCCATGTCAATGCTGATAAAAAGCAAGCGGAGCATTGCTGTAGTATTGGATGAGTTTGGGGGTACTGCAGGTATTTTAACCATAGAAGATATTATTGAAGAAATTGTTGGAGAAATTGAAGACGAACACGACAAAGAAGAATATACCGAGAAAGTAATCAACGAAAATCGATTCCAGTTTAGTGCTCGTTTAGAAGTAGATTACCTCAACGAAGCCTATCAACTTTCGCTGCCAACTAATGAAGAATATGAAACACTCGGAGGCCTGGTAATCAACGAATCAGAATCGATTCCTGAACAGGGAGAAGTAGTAAATATTTCACCCTATCAGTTTGAAATTCTAGCAGTTGAAGAAAACAAAATTGACTTGATAGAAGTCAGAATTGTGGAATCCGACGTGTAAATACAAAATCACAACCCAGCAACTTTCTTATTTTCAGTTATTTACGAATAATTCAAGAGTTTTTCATTAATCATTATTCATTGTATATTCGCAACCCAATTTTAAGAAAATAAATAATGGCTGTTATTAATAGCATTCGTAAGAGATCAGGACTACTAATTGGTACAATTGGAGTGGCAATGGTTTTATTTGTTGGAGGTGATTTATTGAGTGGAAACACTGCAATTTTGAACCAACAAGACACCACCGTTGGTGAAATAGCTGGTGAAGAAATTGACTATGTAGAGTTTGATGCAATGATTCGTTCAATTGTTGGAGAACAATCTTTGAGCACCGAGCAAATGGATAATGTTAGAAACCAAGCTTGGAATAAGTTTATTCAAAAGCTGGTTTTATTCAAAGAATATGAAAATCTAGGTCTTTCAGTTGCTCCAGAAGAGTTATTTGATCAAATAAAAAACAACGAACAAAATAAAGTATTGATTCAGTTCTTTACTAACCCACAAACGGGTATGGTTTACGAACAATTTCAAAATCCAGCAACCGGAAGGTTAGACAACAATAAAGTGCTTTTGTACATCAAAAATGTAATGAACAGCGAGCAAGCAGATTCATGGTTACCAATTGAAGACGCGATTCGTTTAGATGCATTGTCAAATAAATACACTGAGTTAATCAAAGAAGGTTTAAATGGAACCAGTTTCGATGCAAAAGTTCAAGCTATAGAGGAAAACCAAAGAATAAATCTTTCTTGGACGGGTATGAGCTACAACGAAATTTCGGATGAAGAAGTAACCATAGCAGAAAGTGATTTAAAATCGTATTACAGCAAACACAAAAGCGAAAACGTTTACAAACAGGAAGAAACCATGCGTGGAGCAAAACTTGCTGTTTTTAGTGTAATTCCTTCACCTGCTGACTATGAAGATGCTAGAAATGACTTGGTTAATAAAATTGAAGAGTTTAAGAGCGCGGAAAACGATACCCTTTATGTTTTCCAAAACTCTGATGATCCGCGCAGATCGTTTAAGCTTTTAGGTCGTTATGAATTGCCCGCTGAATTGGATTCAATGGTTTTTGCTGCGCCTGTTGATACTGTGTTTGGTCCATACCTTTTACAAGATGGTTATAACATTTCAAAAAAGACGGGTGTAAGTTATGTTTCTGACTCGGTAAATGCTCGTCATATTCTTCTTACTCTAAAAGTTGATTCAGATACTGCAATGCTTCAAGCGAAAGCTGATAGTATCAAAGGTCAATTAGAAAAAGGTGCTAATTTCGCAGAAATGGCAACTGAGTTTTCAGAAGATTTTGGATCGGCTCAGAATGGCGGTAACCTAGACTGGTTCACGCAAGGCAAAATGGTAACTGAATTTAACGACATCTGCTTTGCAAGAAGTACAAAAGTTGGAGATTATGTTACTGTGACTACCCAATTTGGGATACATATTATTAATATCATAGACAAAACAGAAGAGAAGGAAAAAGTACAAATTGCCAACGTGGTTCGTTATATAGAACCTAGTGGAGAAACCTTTGATGCGGTTTACAACAAGGCAAGTGCTTTTTCTATTAACAACAACACGACAGAAGCTTTTAACGAAGCACTTAAAAATGATGAGCAAATCGAAAACTTCGAGTACTCTACAATTAAGCAAGGAGATAAAACTCTTGGTAGCATTGAAAACCCAAGAACAGTTATTCGTTGGGTTTATGAAAATGAAGTAGGAAAAGTTTCTGAACCATTTGAAATGGGTAATCAGTTTGTTGTAGCTGCTGTAACAAGCATCAAAGAGAAAGGAATTTTGCCGCTTTCAGAAGTTGAAGAGTTGGTTCGTGAAAAAGTATTGAACGAAAAGAAATCTGAAATTATTTTAGGAAAACTAGGTTCCTTTACAACGCTTGAAGAGGCTGCCCAAAATATGGGTAAAGAACCACAGTCAGCAAATGATATTTCTTTCAATATGTTCTCTATTTCTGGAATAGGACCAGAGAATAAAGTTATGGGACAAGCCTTTGGTTTACCTGTAGATCAGGTATCCGAAGCAATTGTTGGTGAAAACGGTGTTTACGTAATTCGAGTAGATCAAATTTCTGATGTTCCTAAAGCAAACGACCTCACATTTACACAAGATCAAATTAAAAGAAGCTACGGTTCAAGAGTTGATGTTGAAGTTTTTGAAGCGTTAAAGGAAAGCGCAAACATTACTGATAACCGCTCTAAATTCTTTTAATCAAAAAGTACTAAACAATTTAAAAGGGAAGAAAACTTCCCTTTTTTTATGGCTAAATTTACCGCATGCGACTTCTCATATTGATAATTATACCAGCAGTGATTTTAAGCTGTAAGAAGCAGGGTGCTGTAGCTTGTTTTGTGGAACCTACGGGAGTATTAGAAGTAAACGAGCCAATAAAATTTGAAGACTGCTCAGTTAATGCTAACGAATACGAGTATAAATTCGGCGATGATAACAGCTCCAACGAACCAAGTCCAGAGCATACCTACAATTGGGAAGGTGATTTTACCGTATCCCTTAAAGTAAAAGGCGATAAAAATGAAGATGAATTAAAACGAACAATTACTATTGTTAGAATTCCACTAACCGATTTAGTAGAGGGTGATTTCCAAGGCACCTTTGTAGAAACCTATGTTACCGATACGCTATACAATAATGAATACACAGGCGGTTGTAATGTAGTGGCCAATAATCTAAAAGAAATGACTGTTTACATTCCCAGAGGTTCTTTTGAAACTAAACCAATAGGGACAAACGTTGAATTCACATTTACAGAACTAAATAACATTCAGCCAGAGCGTATTCAAAACCTAACTAGAGTTACAGGTAGCTTTTCTAATAACTCCAAATCACTAACATTCACGTTGAGTGGAACCGATCCGAACCTGAATGATATTCCTTGGCAAATTCGATTTACCGGAAAGAAAATTTAGGCTTTATTCTTCTTTGAAAACCCAATATTGTACTTAATACCCAATCTCAACCAACGACCAGGTTGTTGCACAGAACCTATGTCTTCGTATTGCTGATTGAACAGATTTGCCATTTCCACAAACCAGTACGCAACTTTTGTTTGCTGATACAATCTTAAATCGACCAAAGTATAGCCACCAAACGGAACTTCAATATTGGTTGCGGCTAAAAAGTACCCCCCTTCTCTGTACTGATAGCGGATATTCCACGCCATGTTTAACCTCCCAGTAAGCGAGTGATTTACACCAACATTTAATTTGTGTTTTAAGTAGTCCAATACGTAGTTCGATTCAAATCCTTCACTAGTTTGATCGGCTTCCATACCAGTATACCTAACATTAATTCCCTTTACAAATGCATCCTTAGTTTCATACAACGAGCTAAGGTTAATTCTTCCTTCAGCTTCTACACCAATAAAGTTTACTTCAGTTAAATTAGCCGCTTCCGTTACGTTTGATCCGTTTAATCTAACCCAATCAATTAAGTTTTGCCCTTGTCTATAAAAACCGGTAGCTGAGCCAGAAAACCAATTGTTTCGATATTTAAATCCAAGTTGAATATTTTGCGATTCCTCTGGTAACAAATCAATACTTCCAACTGCTCCTCCTAGGTTGTAATACAAATCGGTATAAGTTGGAAAGCGCATATTTCTATTTGCTCCAGCAAAAACGATTGCTTTTTTGTTTAGATCATAACTTATATCAACCCCTGGAAATACGTCAGCACCAAAATCGGAATGGAAGTTAGCTAACATTCCCGCAGAGACTCTAAATGCGCCAAACTTTGCATTATGCTCAAGGAAAATACTAGCATTTTCTCTGTCTGCAGCTTTTGTATATTCTGCACCACCGTAATCTGAAATTGGTTCAGCAATAGCCTCTCCTAGATTATTACTCCAAACTAACTCGTGTCTATACTCCGCACCAATAGAGGTAATACCAAAATCGGATGTATAACTAAAATTTAACTCTCCTGCTCTTACCTCACTTCTGTGGTAATTTGGACCAGAGTACCAACCTGGAACGGTATCATTGGCTCTAGGTAAAACCATGGTGGTATCATCAGCCCAGTTATACCAGTTATCTCCTTCTCTAAATAACTCGAACCTATCGTAGTGTCTTCTGTAATAAACTCTAGGAGTAACTTTTAGATTTCCATAATCTAAGGTAGTTTGCAGTGATGCAAAGTACGCTCTGGTTGCCTCGTACTGACTTGGAAAGTTTGCCGTAAAAAAATTCTGAGCTCCAAACGCTTTATCTGTAATACCTCCGTTGAATTTGAAGGTCATATCCTTAACATCTATGT
>CBFICO010000079.1:0-11488 GCA_965661115.1 Salibacteraceae bacterium | reverse complement strand
TTCGGGTTTAGCTTGTTTGAAAACCCAATAGTTTTAAACGTTTGTGGATAACTCTAAATTCATTCAACATAAAAACATTGAGCTAGAATATTTTTCGAAAGGAAAAGGTTCAACTGCAGTGATATGTTTTCATGGTTTTGGTAGAAATGCCCACGATTTTTTTGATTTAAACTACCCTACAAATATTAAAGTGATTTCGGTCAATTTGATTTTTCACGGAAACTCAAAATTCGGAGAAAAATACTATGGGCAAAACCAGATTTTATCAGATAATGATCTAAGCATCTGCATTGAAAAAATAATACCTGAAGAAAAAATAAAATCAACTTATTTGATTGGTTACAGCTTGGGAGGAAAAGTCGCTCTTTCGGTTTTAGCTTCGCAAAAAATAAGCTTAAAAGGCATTTTACTTTTTGCACCAGACGGCTTTAAACGGAATCCCTGGTATTGGTTTGCTAGCCAAACAATGGTTGGGCAATCATTACACCAAGCTAGCATAAAAAACCCTTGGATTTTTAATGCATTTTTCAATGCCAGTCGATCCCTAAAACTAGCTAGCCACAGGCAAAATAATTTTGCAAAAGAACAAATGGGAACAGCGCAAAAACGCGAATTGGTTTACAGAATTTGGAGAACCCACGGCAAGTTAGGACCCGACTTAAAAAGAGTTGCCAATCAATTAGAGCAAGGTGTAGTCAAAATGAAAATTATATTGGGGGTTTACGACAAAATAATCCCTTCAAAACCAATTGTAAATTGGGTAAATAAACAAAGCAAAAACTGCGAGGTAGTACTACTAAAAAGCGGGCATGTGTTTTCTAAAGAGGTCTTAGAAGAACAGATTAGGAATTTTATTTAATCTTGATCGTAGGGTCATTCCAATTGTGCTTAGGAATGAAGAAAAGTAAAATTAACCCAACGATAAAAAAGGTACCAAGTGCAAAAATTGAATTGCGAAGCGAACCCGTAAAACCTTCAATAAATCCGTAAGAAAAGGTTCCGATTACAATTCCAATTTTCTCCAAAACATCGTAAAAACTGAAGTAGGAAGCGTGATCCTCAGTTTCGGGTAAAATTTTGGAGTACGTACTTCTGGAAAGGGCTTGTATTCCCCCCATCACAAAACCAACAATAGCTGCAGTAATGTAAAAATCTGTTGGGGTAACAATATAGTACGCCCAAACACAAGTTAAAAACCAAAGACTTACGGCTCCTTTTAGTACTGTTACGTTTCCTAATCTTTTTGATAAACGGCTAAATGCAGCCGCACCAATAATGGCAATAAATTGAATGATGAGCACTGAAACAATTAAGCCCGTTTTACCGGCTGCATCGTCTCCCCAATCTACTTCTTTAGCAGCAAATAAAACAGCCATTAATAAAACCGTTTGCACTCCCATGCTATAAACAAAAAACGCAAGTAAGTATCTCTTAATCAGCTTTATGTGCTTAAGTTCATCCCAAACTTTTTTAAGTTCTTGAAGTCCTTTCCAGAGTTTATGTTTATCCGTTTTTTTATGGTAAGTAAAGCTGGGTAATTTAGCTAAAGTGTATTGCGCAAAGCCGATCCACCAAAACATTACAATTACAAATGACCACCGTGCATTCATGCCGCCAACCATTATTAAAACCAATACGATTATTAATAACAACGCACTACCAATGTAGCCAAGTGAAAAACCTCTAGCACTGAGTTTATCGTGATCTTTTGGTTCAGCAATCTCTGGCAAATACGCATTATAAAACACCAAGCTACCCCAAAACCCAATACTTGCCGTAAAAACAGAAATCATAGATAACTCCAAATAATCGATGTTGAAAAAGTAGAGTGAGCCACATGATAAAGCACCTAGGTAGCAAAATAATCTCAGGAAAAACTTCTTATTCCCCCAATAATCGGCAAGCCCTGAGAGCATTGGGCTTAAAAATGAAACCACCAAAAAAGAAGCTGAAATAACATAGGAATACAATTCTGAGTTGGAAAACATACGACCGAAAAACTCAACCTGATCGGAAAGTACTTTATCATTATCGTCGGTAATGGAAGTAACAGCTTGATAAAAAGTTGGGAAAATTGCGGTGGTTATTACCAGTGGGTACACGGAATTGGCCCAATCGTAAAAGGCCCATGCCCATTGAAGTTTTTTATCGTTTTTGTTTATCAAAGCCTATAACTTTTACTTGAACATTTCTATTTAAGCGCTTCCCTTTTTCAGTTTCGTTTTCGGAAACTGGTTTTGATTCACCATTATTATTAACCAACGGAGAATCGTTTAACGCGCTGCCTAAGATAGATAAAATGTATTCCGAACGATTTTCGGAAAGTAACAAGTTATAAGCATCAGAGTGACTCGAGTCTGTATTTCCCTCCAATTCAGAGAATATTACCTCAAAGCCCCTCAATTCAATTTTCCATTTTATTAGGCGGTCAAATTCATTTTGGGACAATTCGTACCTATCTGAATCGAAATAAAAAGTGTTACTAAGTTTGATAGTATCTTTTGAAGGTAGGTCTGAAACAACTGCTGGGGCCACCACCAAATCCTCGCAGGTTTCATTATCCTTAAGTTCAATAACTGAAACGTCGTCAATAAAATAATAGGAATTCCAACCCAGACCAGGGTAATCGAAAAACTCGTTTATCTCTTTAACGTGTTTATCGGGTTCAATAAAATTTCCTATTAGCAAGAATTTTTCACCGCCGTCCGCTATTATTTCATCACTTAATTTTATCCAGCCAAGTTCAGGCACTATGGGTTCGGCGTACTTTGATTTTACCTGGGGCGATTCTTCGATTGGTGCCCAATAATCCAATTGGATTTTATTTGGGGTTAACAACATACCAATTTGATCGATGTAGGTAAATGACTCTCCTGCTTTAATATGAAAAGATGCACAATACTGGTGATTGGCTTTTAGAGAATCCGTTAATTCAACTCCTGCGTATTCAATTGCATCAGTGTAACCTCCAAACAAAATAGCCCCAATATAGCCTTTACCAGAGTGTGGTTCTGTATCAGAAAAATTACAATCCTTTCTAAAGTATTCTAGCGTACCCGTATTTCCAGAGTACCATTTTTGAGTTTTGGATAGTTGGCGTAAACCAGTTGGGCAATCATAAAAAAGCTCAAAACCCGGATTTGGAACCAGGTTTTGAGCTAATAAATTCGCTGGAAACAACCAGCATATAATTAAAATGCGTTTGAGCAATTACTTCACTAATATTTGAACTCTTCTGTTTTCAGCATTAGCTTGAGGATCTAAACCATCAACTTTTGGATTATTGTATCCATCACCTCTGTGGCTTATTCTATTTGCATCTATTCCTTTATCTGTAACTAAATAAGTGTAAGCTGCTTTAGCTCTATCATCAGCTATAGACTCCAATTCTGTTTGTGCGCAATGACCTACCAATTCAATATTCAAGTCAGCATTTTCAGTTAAAATTGTTGCCACTCTGTCTAATGATCCTTTGTCCTGATCACCTAAAACTGCCAAGTTCTTTTTGAAGTGAACTACTACGTGCTCAATTCTTTCTTTTGGTTCTCCTTCAATATCCTCAGATACGTTTTTAGTATAAACTACGTCCAACTCTGGACCAGTTTCTGGCTCCACCATACAATCGCAAGGAGCATCTAAATGACCAGTAGCGATAACCGAAACTGCATCAACAAAATAATACGCATCTCTAGTTTGTGGAATCTTAAACTCTCTCGGGCGTCTCATTTTTTTAGTCTTTACAGCAGATTGCGGAGCAAAGTTTCCGATTGTAACGTAACGCTCAGTTCCATCAGCAGTATAAGGAACACAAACCTCAACCCAATCAAACATATCTTCAACTATCATGTTTCCAGAATGCGTTAATTGGGGGGTAATATCGAAAGCTTCAATATCCTTAGCTTTAATTGCTTTTCCAGAAACATACATTCCTATGTTGTCACAAGCATATTTTGAAATATCACTTAACGAGACGTGCATTTTAATACAATATCTTTTACCTTCAACTAACTTTTTTGGAAGTTTAGTTTGCAGGTAAGTTCTCGGTTTTGCCTCTCTTTCTGAATAAGCCAAAAATCCTGCATAGTGCTGACCTTCTTTAGTTTCGGCTCTACCTCTAACATTTAAAGGAATAGCTACTTCTTCTTTTTTGGCGCCAGCTTCGTATAAATCTGCTGGAGGCGTCCCTTCTGGGGAGTACCATTCTGTAGCTAGCTCAATGCTTCCAGGAGATTTAACCTTCTTTTCTACATTATCAAAATTTGGGTTTAAAATTTTGTTGACTTGAGCATTTATGCTTCCAACAAATGATACCGCCATAATTATGGCTAAAACTGACTTTTTCATATTCTAAAATTTATAGTCTTTAATTGTTTTAATAAATAATTTCACCTTCTCTGGGTTTGTATCAGGATATACTCCGTGACCAAGATTAGCAATATGCTTTTGCCCACCAAAGGATTTAAGCATTTCCTTTGTTTGACTTACTAACTTATCATCAGATGCATACAACAAACAAGGGTCCAGATTTCCTTGTAATGTTTTTTCCTCCCCAATCAATCTCCTTGCCATACTCGGATTAATATGCCAATCTAATCCAATAGTGTTGCAATCTGCCTGGGCTAATTCTTCCAGTGCAAACCACGCACCTTTAGCAAAAACAGTAATCGGAACCGAATTAATTTCAGAGCAAATCTGATTGATATACCTCGCTCCAAACTCTAAGTATTGTTCTTTAGGGAGAATACCAGCCCAACTATCAAAAAGCTGAATCATATCGGCTCCCGCTTTAATTTGAGCTTTTAGGTATGCAATGGTGCTGTCGGTAATCTTTTGTAGAAGCTTGTGAGCACCTTGTGGTTCTGTGTAAAGAAACTTTCGCGCCTCCGAAAATGTTTTTGAGCCATTCCCTTCAATCATGTATGAAAGGATGGTCCAAGGTGCTCCCGCAAACCCAATAAGAGGAACCCTGCCATTCAATTCTTTCTTTGTGATTGAAATAGCATCGGTAACGTATTTTAATTCTGTGTATGGATCAGCAAGCTTCAACTTTTCTACATCACTTGCAGATTTAACCTTTTTATCGAAGATAGGGCCAACACCTTTTTCCATTCGGTAAGGTAATCCCATTGCATCGGGAATCACCAGAATATCTGAAAAGATGATTGCCGCATCTACATCTAAAATATCCACGGGTTGAATAGTAACTTCGGCAGCTAGTTCTGGAGTTTCAACCAATTCTTTAAACCCAGATAAAGAGGCTCTTACGGCTCTATATTCAGGTAATATCCTTCCTGCTTGGCGCATGAGCCAAACCGGGACTCTTTCTGTCTGCTCACCTCGAGCAGCTTTTAGAATTAAATCGTTCTTGAGATTCACGCTGCAATAATAATACACCGTACTCAAGAAACCTAAGAAAGACCTTGTTTGTCAGGGAGAGTGTGTTAATACCGTTTAATAAACGATAAAACTATGCTTGGGGAGCAGTTTTAACTGGCACGTTGCTGTATGCTGGGCATCTTTCATGGCTTTTGCAAGAAGAAAATACCATAGCCACTAAAATCATAACAGAACCTAAAAACGCAATCTTTTTCATATCATTACATAAATAAACGCGAAGCAAATGTATTTATAATCCTTGCTTAGTCGGCAAAGACAAAAAATTAGATGCTAACAATAACAATTTGATGAAATTCATTTTACGATTTTCTATCCTGTTAATAATTGGTTTTTACTCGTGTAAAAAAGAAAGTGTAAATGAGCTGGGAACCAAGGTTGGTTGGAACAGTCCAGCCATAAACGACACCTTTTTATTGGGTTCAACAGTCTCTATTAATGGTTTGGTTCACAACCTATCTTCATTTCAATATATTGAATTTAATTTGATAAAAAATACCGAAAAACAGGTAGTGGAAATTGGTAAAGTAGATGGCAACAATACCAGTCTTCCTTTCAATTACGAAATAGAAATTGATTCGTCGTTTAATTCAGCAAAAAACTCAATTGAAATCAAGGTAGAAGCAAATGGAAGAACAAATACGTTCAAACGCTCTTTTTATGTTGTTGCTGGTTCCAAAAAAGAGGGAAACATTCTAATCGTAACCAAATCAACTTTTGGTAATACAAAATTTAGTTTGCTCAATGGTAACCTGAGCGAAACAGTTAAAGAGTCATCGCTCAGTTACGAGTTTGACAAAGGAAAAAGTTGGAACGGATCTTATTATTTCAGCACCAAAGGAAAAGGTGGTTTTATTGAGTTGAACTCTTCTCTTTCTGAAAAAATTTTGTTAGTCAATAACAACAACCAATCTGATTTTATTCAAGCTATTGGAAGAGGAACTTCTAATATTTATTGCTCTACCTCGTTATCTAACAACCAAATAATAGGTTTTAATACTCAGGGAAATGAAACGGTTAGAATTGGGTTACAATTGGACCGCTGTGAAGACATTGTTGAAATAGACGATTGTGTTTTTAGTATCGAAAAAGCTAATACTGACAACAAATATGTCATTCACAACTATAATAAACGAGTTGGAGGTTACATCTCAAATCAACAAGTAAACCAGCTGCTCAACTCACCAAAAGGATTTCATTTTGGCAATGCAAATCAGTTCTATTTTATAGCAAATAAAGATGGAAAAGGAGTGATTTCGCGGCTTGCAAAAACTGAAAACAACATATCAGAAATAAAAGAATTTGGCTCTGGTTATTCGGCTGCAGATCCTCAACAAATCAACTCAAATGAAGTTTTGATTTTGTTTAAAGACCGAATCTATGTTTTTAATAAATATCACGAAACAAGAGGATATGCAAATCCATTAGCTAAGGCAATTGGAATTCGCTACAATAAAGCAACAAATCAGTTGATAGTGTTTAATTCCACTACAGTTAAATTGTACAATTTCCCCAGCCTTGAAATAATTGCTAAAAGATTGAATGAAGGAAATATTAAAGACGTTCAGTTTTTAGATTAATCGGCAACCACACCCATGTTACTGAACTTTTCAATTCTAGCATTAACTCGCTCTTCGGAATCCATTTTTCCTAATTCCTTCAGGTTATCTTTTATTGCTTTTCGAACGTTTATAAAAGCCTCTTCACGATTTGCATGAGCGCCACCTACTGGTTCAGGGATGATTCCATCAATTAAACCATTTCCAAGCATATTTTCTGCAGTAAGTTTCAGGGCTTCAGCAGCCGTTTCTTTATGATCCCAGTTGCGCCAAAGAATAGCAGAGCAGTTTTCTGGAGAAATAACCGAATACCAAGAGTTTTCGAGCATCAGAACTTTATCGCCAACACCAATTCCCAAAGCACCACCAGAAGCTCCTTCACCAATAATTATACAGATCACAGGTACCTTTAATTGAGCCATTTCAATCAAGTTTCGGGCAATTGCCTCTCCTTGGCCTCGTTCTTCTGCTTCAAGACCTGGGTAGGCACCTGGAGTATCAATAAGCGTTACAATTGGCTTATTAAATTTTTCAGCCAACTTCATTAATCGCAATGCTTTTCTATAACCTTCTGGATTTGGCATTCCAAAGTTTCTGTATTGACGCAACTTCGTATTCTCACCTTTTTGCTGACCAATAAACATTACTGACTGACCTTCAAACATTCCAAAACCGCCAATCATGGCCTTATCATCCTTTACATTTCTATCGCCATGCAACTCAATAAAAGTTTCTTCTGTTAAAGCTCGGATGTATGATAATGCGTATGGGCGCTCTGGATGACGTGAAGTTTGAACGCGCTGCCAAGGTGTTAACTCCTTGTAAATTTCTTTTCTGATTGCTTCAATTTTAGCTTCTAGATCAGCAATGGTATCTTTTACATCTACTTTACCTTTAGCATCAATTTGTTGAGCTTTTTCTAACTGTTCGTATAGGTCTGCAATTGGCTCTTCAAAATCAAGAAATACTGGCATAATCAATGAATTTAGGCGGCAAATTTAGCATAATACGGCTATGCACAGTAATCTAGTTAAGTTTGTGTTTCGATGATTAACTTCCCAAATTGCAAGATAAATATTGGCCTTAACATAACAGGTAAAAGGTCAGATGGTTATCATAGTATTCAGAGTGTATTTTACTCTGTTCCTCTATTCGATAGTCTGGAAATAATAACGAGTGAGAAAACTTCGTTGGCAATTCATGGTGATGCCATCTTAGGTGATTTAAAAGAAAATTTGGTTTACAAAGCTTGGGAATTACTCAACAAAGAGTTTGATATTCCACCAGTTGAAATCCATCTTTTAAAAAAAATACCGTCTGGAGGAGGCGTAGGTGGTGGTTCGGCTGACGGATCTTTTATGTTGAGATTGTTAAATGATTTTTTTCAATTAAACATTACTACAAAAAAACTGGAAGAATTTGCCGCAAGCTTAGGAAGCGATTGCCCTTTTTTTATTCAGAACAAACCTGCAATTGTAACTGGACGAGGTGAATTTGTTCAACCTATAAATCTTAATCTTAAGGGAAAGTTTTTGCTGTTGGTGAACCCCGGAATTCACATATCAACAGGTAAGGCGTTTTCTATGATAACTCCTGCCGAAAAAACTGCTTACTTACCATCTGAAATCGAAAAACTAAGCCATTCTGATTGGCAGAAATTCTTTGAAAACGACTTTGAAAAACCCATTTTAAAAGCATATCCAAAAATTCAAGAAATAGCTTCTGAAATTACTACCTTAGAGTGTTTCTATCAATCACTCTCAGGAACTGGAAGTACCTATTATGGACTTTTCCATAAAAAACCAAATTACGAACGCAGTTTTGAAGGCTGTAAAAAGTGGCTAGTCGAACTCTAGCTACTTAGGGGCAGTTCTGTAAATGTAAACAGACAAAACTCCGTACAATATATTTGGAATCCAGCAGGCGTAAAAAGATGAAAGCCCCGCATTGGTTGCGTAAACCGATGCAACTTTAATTGCAAAAATGTAGGTTACGGCTATGAATAACCCTAAAGCCAAATGTGCACCAATCCCTCCTCTCACTTTTCGGCTAGACATACAAACTCCAATAAATACCATTATAAAGGTGGCAAAGGGAATAGAAGTTCTTTGATGTTTCTCTATAAGGTGATAGGTTACATTTTCTGAGCCGGCTAGAATTTCACGATCTATGTATTCATTTAATTCTGGCGTACTCATCATTTGAGTGGTGTACTCCAATCGCTGCTCAAATTCTGAAGGATGTAAATCTAAAATGGTATCAAAATCTCGTCCTCTTTCAATTATTTCTTCATCTCCATGCATGTAGCGCTTGAGGTAATTGTGCACTTTCCAAGATTCTTTAGTAGAATCCCATTGAGCGTAATCGGAAGTAATCTTAAAAATCATTTCCTTGTCTTGATAGTGCTCCAATGTGAACTTATAGCCAATATCACTTACAACATTGTATTTCTCAAAATAGATAAAATCATTCTCACCGATCTGCTTATGAATATCGTGGTCGTAATTCCTAAAGCTCATTTTAAAGTAATCTTCCTCAAACTTTATTCTGATTTTGTTGGCATTAGGAATAAGGTAATGATTGAGGAGCAAAGACATACTCGCCAAAAACACTGAAGCAATGAAGTAGGGTAACAACATTCTTTTGAAAGAAACGCCAGAACTAAGAATGGCAACTATTTCTGTTCTGCTGGCCATTTTTGAAGTGAAGAAGATTACCGTAATAAAGATTAGCAGTGGACTAAACAAATTTCCGTAAAACAGAATAAAATTGAAGTAATAATCCACTATCAAACCAAGTAATGGAGCACCTCGTTCAGTAAAATCATCCATCTTTTCGCTGTAATCGAAAATACAAGCGATAAGCATTATGATGCCTAGAATAAAGAAAAAGGTGTATAAAAACTTCTTTATTATGTACAAATCAATAATCTTCAATGGACTACAATTTTCTAGTGAGTTTCGGAATCATTTCATCTTTCCAACTTGAAAAAGTCCCCGCTTCTATTTGCTTTCTTGCCTCCCCTACTAACCATAAATAGAAGCCTAAATTGTGTATTGACGAAATTTGCGCCCCAAGCATTTCTCTGGAGGTTACTAAGTGCCGCAGATAAGCCTTGGAATAAAAAGTATCAACATAGGTATTAGCAGCAGGGTCAATTGGAGAAAAATCCCGCTCCCACTTTTTGTTTTTGATATTGATAATCCCTTCTGAAGTAAAAAGTTGTCCGTTTCTGGCATTTCTGGTAGGTAAAACGCAATCGAACATATCAACCCCTAAAGCAATGCATTCCAATAAATTAGCTGGGGTTCCAACGCCCATTAGATATCTAGGCTTGTCTTTCGGTAAGATATTACAAACTAAATCCGTCATTGCGTACAACTCCTCATGCGGTTCACCAACCGATAACCCTCCAATGGCATTTCCAAATCCATTTTTACTTGCGATATATTCTGCTGATTGTTCGCGCAAATCATTATAAACGCTCCCTTGAACAATAGGAAAAAGTACCTGATTGTGACCGTATTTAGGCTGCGTCCTATCCATTTGATCAAAACATCTATCCAACCAGCGGTGAGTCATATGCATAGATTGTTTTGCGTAATCGTATTCGCACGGATAAGGGGTACACTCGTCAAACGCCATAATAATATCTGCTCCTATAGAGCGCTGAATATCAATTGCTCTCTCGGGAGAAAAAACGTGTTTGGAACCATCAATATGTGAGGCAAACTTTACCCCCTCTTCGGTAATCTTTCTCGTACCAGAAAGTGAATAAACTTGATAACCTCCACTATCGGTTAATATTGGCTTTCCCCAGTTAATAAACTTGTGTAAACCGCCAACTTCTTCTAGTGTATCGGTTCCAGGTCTAAGAAACAAATGGTAAGTATTTCCGAGTATGATTTGGGCTTTTATATCCTCAGCTAATTCTCGGTGGTGAACTGCCTTAACGCTACCTGCTGTACCTACAGGCATAAAAATCGGAGTTTTAATACTTCCGTGATCGGTTTTTAATTCTCCAGCCCTTGCTTTACTTGACTTATCAGTACTCGTTAATTTAAACTCCATATCGTTCTTAAGGCCGCAAAGATACATTTGCAAATCATGTTTAAAAGTTAATCGCCAATTTCTGTGAACGATTGCGTTTTTTAAAAACTTTGCCCTATGGCTGAAATAGTGCAATCACCTGCGTTTATACTGCTTCTTTCAATTACTCTGCTAAAACTAATTTATGTTTTGGCGGTGCAGTTGCGACTGAGTATTTTAAAACCTATCAAAGCTACTTTTTCGGATCCAGTATCTATTGTGATTTGTGCTAGAAACGAAGCCGAAAATTTATTGGAATTAATACCAATAATATTCGAGCAAGACTATCAAAACTTTGAAGTAATATTAGTAAACGATAGGTCAATAGACGATTCGAAAGATATTTTAAGAGCGTTTGAAAATAAGTACCTAAATCTTAAAGTAACTGATGTAATTGAGAACGATAAATTCAACTTCAATAAAAAATTTGCGCTAACTCTAGGTAT
>CBFICO010000078.1:0-11534 GCA_965661115.1 Salibacteraceae bacterium | reverse complement strand
GGATCTGAAGTCCAAACTTTAAAATCGTATGAAGAACCTGAAGCCAATGTGTAATTACCTAAAGTAGCTACAGTCGTTGCACCACTCGCAACGTTAGCTCCAGTAACTACCAATTGCGTTTGGCTAACTGGTGTACCACCATTTACTGCAACTGACCAATCTACCTTGTAAGAAGTCATTGCAACAGTACCGTAGTTTTTTACATTTACTTGAATAGATTGACTTCCTGAACACAATGCTGGATTCACAAAACTAGTCACACCAGCATCGTTGTTATAAAGCACATATTCATCAGCTCCAATACAAGGAGTTGTTGTATTTCTTGTTTCACCATCAATATCTGTCGTAACCGTAGTTAAAGGCGTACCCGCTTTAAACAAAGCAGTACTGTAGGTATGTAAATCTGAAGTAGAATTGTATTGAGGGTTTACATTTAATGCTTGTGTTCTGTTTGAGTGTCTAAAAGAAACACCTGAACCAGAATATGCATTGTTGTTTGAATTGGTATATGCAGAAGAACCTTGGTAGTAACCGTAACCAGCACCCATGTTTGCAGCTGAGTTGTTACGAACTCTTACAGAAGTACCAGAACTTACATACAATGCCGAGTAGCTAGATGAAGTTGAAGTAGAATACCAAGAAATAGAGTTATGATCGATATCTCTATAGTCTGGATCATATATATAAAGTCCTCGAGGACAACAACCTCCGGTACCTGTTCTACTAATCATATTATTCGTAATTCCTTCACGAGTAGAATTTAAATAGGCACCACATCTATAAATGTACATTCCCATTGGAGAACTTGTACCACCATGAATAATTACCGTGTTGTTATTTGCAGATAGGTTGTAAGAGTAATAACCATAAAAACCTCTTGGAGAAGAATAACCTGGCTTATTCTCAATATGGTTTCCATCTAGCACAAAATCATTGTGGTAGTATGCATAAACCCCTGTGTAATTCCAATCCTTGAACGTATTGTTTGTAACCGTCCACTTTCCTTGACGAGAAGAAGTTCTGTTACCGTATGCATAAATACCATAAGCACCACCAACAAACTCATTGTTATCAAAAGTAATGTCACTTGCAAAGTTTGACGTTCCCGTATTATCATAAACAATGGCGTCGTAAGTAGAAGTAGTAGCATTTGCGTCACCACAGATCAACTTATTACCCGTCATGGATATATTAGAACAAGTACCTTTAAACTCAACTACCCTAGAGTAACTTGCGTTTAGTGATTTTACCTCACAGGAATCAAAACTGATGTATGAAGCGCCATCAAACCCAATAACCCAGTTCGAAGTCCAACTCGTGGAGTTGTTTTGAATAATTACAGGAGTTGTATTCGCAGGATCAGGTCTAAAACGAATTGTATTGGTAGCAGAAGCACCAAATACTGATCTAAGCGAAACTTGCCCAGTGTATGTACCAGAGCGGATATTAAACGTTACAGCACCATTTACACCGCTTGAATTAAGTGCAGATACTGCAGCTGTGATTGACGTGTAATCAGGATTTGTACCCCCGATTGTCTTAGTTCCGGACAACTGACCAAAACCTAAGTACGAAATAAAAATCATCAACATCAACGCCGAAGACTTTTTGATCCATGAATAACAATTTTTCATATTCTACTATTTAATAATTAGATGTTCATTTTCAAACACACCAAAATTAACGTAATTTTTATTCTAACAAAATTTTAGTTTAACTCTATTGAAATCTTATTTAATATCGCAAACTAATGAAGCATGTATTACTTGTAGAGGACGAAGAAGCACTGGCAGAAGCTATCATTTTAAACCTAGAAATAGAGGGTTATAAAACCACATGGGTTAAAAACGGTAATACCGCAGTGCAAAAAGCAACATCAACTGCAAAGAACTTTGACCTCATTGTATTAGACGTAATGATTCCAGAAAAGGATGGGTTGGAGGTAAGTTTATTGATCAGAAAGGCAGAAATACAAACCCCTATATTGTTTTTATCAGCCAGAAATTCGACTAACGACAAAATACAAGGACTAAAAGCTGGTGGTAACGATTACCTTGGAAAACCTTTTCATCTAGAAGAATTTATCTTACGTGTAAAAAATTTACTTTCCATACATCAGCCAAAAACTGAAAGCGTTTTTAGCTTCGGAAACTGTTCACTCAAGTTTGATGCCTTTACTGGAACAAATGGCCAAGGAGATAGCATGGATTTTTCAAAACGTGAAATTGGAATTTTAAAACATTTTTCTGCAAACCCAAATAAGGCATTGTCGCGAGAGGAATTGGCTGATGATATTTCGAATAACGGCGAGATTAACTTTAGGGTAATAGATAATGCCATAGTGAAGTTCAGAAAGTTCTTTGAAACGGACTCAACAAAACCCCAACATTTTATTTCTGTAAGAGGGGTTGGTTATTTGTTTAAACCGTAAGGGCAGAAAATTTTGATTCGAACTCAGTAGAAGGACAAAATCTATATTCATCGGCAAATAAATCCTGTAGTTTTTTAACGAGTAATCCTTCAAACTCATCCTGAGGATTTTTCATGGTTGCATCGTTTAAGCTCAATGGTATAATTCCTGCTTTTTGATTGCGACAAGAATAAATTCCAGCAGCAGATTCTTCTCCACTTTTTTTGGCACTATATATATATGAGTAAAAAAGCAACTGAAGCGCCTTTGAAAATTTGGTTTTTTCAATATCCTGAAGGAAGTTTTTGATTTTTAAATCAGACGTTTCCACTTTGCCTGTTTTATAATCGACGAGCATTCTTTTTCCGTTGCTCTGCTCTACTCTATCCACAATTCCTTTGAGCTTAACCTTTATGGGTTGTTGATCCAGCTGAATATTCAACTGAGTTTCTATTTCAAGCTCCACGGCCTCAACAATAACCTCATCACCAGAAGCAATTCTGTTTAAATCGAATTCTAAGAAATTAGCTACCCAAACTTTAACGATATTGCCGTACAACGACGTCTGCCCTTCTGAAAGCTTTAAGCGTTTAGATAATTTTTCTAACTGCCCCTGCAATTCACCTTTACTTTCTTGTTGCAATTGCATCATTATGTCCCTACTCAAAATTTGACCACAAAACGGTTTGTACAAATTCTCGAGGATTACATGAAACAAAGACCCCAATTCGCTGTGCGAAACCACTTCATTGGTTGAGTCGGGTTCTTTTAATCCAACGGCATATTGCAAATAAAAATCGTAAGGATTTCTAATTAAAAGATTCAGAGCTGATGGCGATAACCCTTTATTGGTGAGATAGGAAATAATATCCGCTTTAATTTGATTGTTTGCTATTATCAATCTAGGAGATGAATATAGAGTGGAATAACCAGTTGAGTTTTTTGTTGTGGTCTTTATAAATGAGGGATGACTAACTTCCAACTGCTTTAAATACCGTGAAGGCTCAGAGCTATTGAAAGATGCATTTGGTGCAAGCACAAAAATGTCCACTTCAGTTGCTCTTTGAATGGATTGATAGAAGTAGTAAGCTTTTAAACCTTCACTATCTTCTGGAAGTGCCATATTAAATGCAGAACGGATATCTGGAGGAATAAGCGTTTTACTTCCAAGCTGACCAGGTAAGTTATTTTCGTTTGTTGATAGTAAGATTACTTTATCAAAATCTAGCAACCTTGTTTCTAGAATTCCCAAAAATTGGATGTGCGCATTTTTACTGCTTACCGTGCTCACCGAACAAGCCCCTAATTCATTAAAAAATATAGATTTAAAATCAGAAAAATTAACTTTCTGATCGGGTGTAAATTGACGTTCAAATTCAATGATAAAATTTGAAGCTACTTTTAGTGCCGTTTTGAGGAAATGTCCCCATGAATTTTTGGGTGAAAAAACAGCTAGTTTTTCCAACTCAATTGAAACGGTTTTGAGCACCTCAAAACGGTTGATCTGTTTAGATGTTTTTTGAGCTAATCTAACAAGCCAATCGCGACTTAAAAATGAATACCTTTTCAATGATTCTTCACTGTTGATATTCTCATATAAAACAAACTCTTTTATCAATCCAAATAATGGTGTGTGTTTTAGCTGTATACCAACACCAATATTGATTTCCGACAAATCTTTAGGCAAGTGATTTAAAGCATATTGAAGTAGATTCTGATCTAAAAAAACCACTCCTGTTTTTGTGTTTTCTGGTAGCGATTCTAAGACCTCATAAAGCATTGAAATTTGTTCTGAATTTCCGTTTAAATTCCAATAGTTTACGGCTTGATTTTTTTGTTGCCAATCAGCACTCAAAACAAGCGGTAAAACTGGGCAATTTTCCACTTGTTTTTTTACGAATTTTCCCGCAATATTTTGAGGGTTATTTAGGTAGAAATCATCAAAGTCGAAGAAGGATTTGATCTCGGTATTCTGATTGAAAAAATGAAGCAATTTCCTTTCCGTTGTATTGAAATTATTGAAACCGATAAAATGCACATAATTGTAGTTTTTTAAATACTCTAAAAACACGTTATCAGCTACCAAATCTCGTAGCAATTGTGCCTGAGTAGCCCATCCATTTTTATCCAGCTCTTTAAAGTAAAATTTGTACAAATCTCCAAGCGACTCCCACAGTTTAAGCTGGTTTTGCAGACTGTGTCCAGTTAGCTCCTCACCAAGCTTCCACTTTTCCATCATCTTGATGTATGAAACTTGTTTGAACAAAGATTCGCTGTCGATAAGCTCTCGGTCAACCTCTTCAAAGTCAGCAATTAACTGAGTCAACACATCATTACTTAAAGCTATTGAAGTGGAACACCCGTTAACATCTTGAGCGGTATTTTTTATAGCCATTAATTTCTGTACCGCAGTCGCCAGCTTTTTTGTACCAAACAATTCAATTAACCCTTTGAGCGTTTGCGCTTCTGGCAGCCAGCCAACTTGTTGCATTCTTTGTTGATACAGTTCTTTAAATTCCGCAATACCGCGATTGGTTGGAAAAATTAAAAGTCCATCTTTTGCAAAGCTACCTTTAGCTTCTTCTATGTACTGCTCTAGAAACCTCACTTTTTATCTTTTACTTTAAATCCGTTTTTTACAAAATCAAAAAACTCTCGTCTATAGGTTTTGTCACCCAAACTCTTTATGGCATCAAATAAAAGGAAATTGGAGTTGGGGTTATCAATTTCTTCCGCTGTAGTATCTTCTTTAGTCTCTTTTGTCTCAAGATTAGTTGAAGATTGCCGCGTTTCTCGACCTATTAATTTGTCAGATTTATCGAAGGACTGTTTAGCTTGCTCCATGTAGCCTTTTGCCTCGAGCACCAACCCTAGATTGTTGTACGCGATGGCATCTTCTGGATCAAGGTGCACAGCTTTTTGGTAGTCATCAATTGCACCATCAACATCTCCATTTTGGTTTTTTACAAATGCCCTTGACGAATAACGATATGGATTGTTGGGCTCAAGTTGTTGTGCTGCATTCATATCTTCAATGCAATTATCCAACTCTTTTAAATGGTAAAAAGACATGGCCCTTTCGGCAAACAAGTCCGCTGTGGAGTCGTCCTCTTCAATTGCTTTGGTATAAAAATCAACCGCTGTGCGATAGTCCTTCTTTTTATAAAATTCTTCTGCTTTTTTAGCGTGCTTGTTCATTCATTTTGATTTAATCACAAGATTACCTTTGTAAAGGTAATATCATTGTAAAGTTACACTTGAAAAAAGGAGTGGTTTAGAGAATTTTGGATTTAAATCTGATATACGAATTTGGCTTAGCGGCTGTATATTTTACAGTGATTATGTTGGGGGTGTATTTTTATACGTCTAACAGACAAGGAGATGAATATCTCTACCTGAGGATTGGGCTTGCTGTTAAGGTTTTTGGTGGGATTTCCTTCGGGCTTATCTATATGTTCTATTATGGCTATGGTGATACTTTCACTTATTTCGAAAGCGCTAAAATACTAGGAGGTATTCTGTTGGATACGCCCATCTATGGATTGAAACTAATATTCAATTTAACTGATTACGTAAGAGCTGAGGATTACTTATATAATCACTTTTTAGTTAACTACTACAGAGGAAACGACACCTTTGCTGTAATAAAAATCGCTGGGTTTCTCTCTGCTATAGCAGGAGGTGGATTCTTTTCTACAACTATACTTTTTTCCTGTTTTGCATTTTTTGGTCAATGGAAGCTGTATAGCGTATTTATTTATAGATACCCAAAACAAAAATTAGCGCTGGCTATAGCTCATTTCCTAATACCCTCTGTGGTCTTTTGGGGAGCGGGAATAATGAAGGATTCACTGGTCTTAGGTTTTTTAGGGATTGCAATTTATTGCTTTGACTTGTTGTTTTTTAGGGGAAGTAAATCCGTGAAATATTTTATTTCACTCGCAATCTCAGTTTACTTCATTTACACCATTAAAAGTTACGTTCTACTTGCATTGGTACCGGCTACACTTTTCTGGCTTTTCTTTTCCTATAACAAGAAAATTAAAAGTTCAGTGCTTAGAGTAGTAATATTTCCCGTGATTTTACTGATAGTTTCTTTTACCAGCATATTCTCATACTTTGCCTTTCAATCAATTGACGAGCGTTTCACTACTGATAAGTTATTTAATCAAGCAGTTACTTATCAAACTAACCACTACTCAGAGGTAGATAAGGAAGGAACACGTTCTGGTTATACGCTAGGTGATTTTGACCGAACCTTTGGCGGATTAATAGAACAAATAATTCCCTCCCTAGTGGTCACTTTTTTTAGACCCTTTCCATGGGAGATTAAAAATGTGGTAATGGCGTTATCAAGCCTAGAAAGTTTAGTGTTAACATTCTTCACACTGTATGTTGTCTTTAAGCTCAGAATTGGCTCACTTATACGCTATTTTTCCAATGATAGCTTTCTAATTATGTCATTGGTATTTACTTTAATCTTCGCGTTTATTGTTGGATTTTCAAGTTACAACTTTGGAGCTTTAGCACGATATAAAATTCCTTGTTTGCCTTTCTATTTCAGTGTACTTATTCTGTTGGTAAGTGATTACAAAGAATGGAGTAATAAGAAATCCTATCAAAAGCCTTCCCTTAAATTTCGAGGAGCTCCTCAACGCTTTTAAGGGAATTAGATACAGCATGTCTTGATATTAAGTGATTTATCAACTTTGACTGACTAACATCTCTTCTTTCCTCATTTGCACAAAGTATTACCTCCTGTAGCGCTTTCACATCGTTAAGCGCATACAAATAACCTAACTCCGTTTTTTCATACCCTGAATTCACACAAGGTACTGGGCTACCCAAAGGGTCTAAAATCTCTCTAGGACCCGACTTGCAATCTGTAGCAGCCACTTCTAACCCAAAAGACAACGCTTCAATTAATACATTAGGGTACCCTTCGTGCTCAGAACACAATACAAGCAGGTGCTTTTGCTCAAGGTTCTTTTTTGGGTTTGAAACGAATCCTGAGAATTGCACTTTTTCAGTTAATTCATGTTGCAAAACATACTCTTTCAATTTACGCTCCTCGGTTCCGGTGCCGATAATTTCCAAATCAAAATTGATATTAAGATCTGTAATCGCACGTAATAATAGCATTACATTTTTATTCTTATCTAATCGACCAATAAAGACAATTTTAAATTTTTTTGACGCTAAAGAATCCTTTCTGTTTTTTGGAATTGAAATATCCAGCGGGTTATAAAACAATTTTATGTTTTGTTTTGGAACTTTAAATTTTTGAATTAGAGATTTCCCCGATAATTCAGCGTTAACCAGCACTTTGTCCGCCATGGGATACAAATACTTGATTAAGGCTCTCGAGAAAAAGGAAGAAAAAGACCCGTGGGGAAACTCGAGTTCTGTATATGTACGTTCAGAGATAAATGCTTTCTGATTTCCTACCAGCATTTTAGAGATAACATTTATGTAATTCGGTCTATTTAAAAAAGACAGTACAAACTGCAGGTTTTTCTTCTTTACTTCTCTTGAAAGGGCAAATGCCTTAGTCAAAACACTTAAACTTTTTAGAATAGAGTTTTCACCCATGTACGAAGATAGCCTGCGGACCTCAATGGAATTAGGAATAATAAATTGAACTTTCGGTCTCAGAAGATAAACGATTACTTCCCGTTTTTTTGCTAAACCCAAAGCAGTACGATAAGTAACACTTTCTGCTCCTCCACCATGAAGTGATACAGTAAGTAAACCTAATGATTGATTAGCGGTTTTCTTTCTCATAATTGAATTATAAAACTCTAGCGTGTTTTTGGAACATTCAGAAAGTAAAAAATAGTTTCTAAAGGACCTGTATCCATGCTCTCCCATATTGCTCATTAGCTGAGGATTTGTGAGCATCTCATCGATTTTTTCAGCCATTAAATTCACATTAAAAGGAGGTATTAGAAAACCATTTATTCCATCCTCTATAATTTCATTAAAGGCTGGAACATCAAAAGCAATAACAGGTTTTTTATGGGAAAAAGCCTCAATAATAATTAATCCAAACCCCTCTCCTTTTGACGGGGAAATCAAAAATTCACACCCACTAATTAGTCGATCAACATCATGGGTAAATCCTAAAAAATCAACTCTATCTTCAATGTTCTTTTTCTTAGCGAACTCTTTGAAGTAAAACGTTGCTGACCCACTACCTGCAATAACCAAGCGCAATTTTTTGTGCTTATCCGAAATCTGAGAAAAAGCCTCAAAAAGAAGGTCATGACCTTTAAAATCTTCCAGGCGTCCAAGAACTAAAATATACGGTTCAACCTCTTTGGTTATTGGTGGCTCTATGTATTCTGGTGGAGAGATACCATGCCAAATCACCTTTGGGTAATACTTTGTAATACCAAGCTCAAAGTATAGTTTTGATAGTCCGTGAGATACGGTGAACGATTTATCAATATATCTTTCGGCCCACAGCGATAGCCAGAAATACAGATTATACAATCTTTTATGGGCAAATAAGCCATGTCTTTTTATGAATCGTTCATCATAACCGTGCTTCGTACTAATAAGTTTAAACTTTAGCAGAAAACACTTAACAATGGCTAGAACCACATCTGCATGAATGAGGTGAGCATGAACAATATCAAATCCTCCACTTTTAAGAATGACTTTTATTACGAATAAAGCTTTAAAAAAATTCCAATTTGAAATGGAAACTTGCCTAACCTTTACATCAAATGATTGCAGAATACTTTCAAATTCTTTTGTCTGTTGCAGGTCAGTGTATAAACTTAAAAACTCAACTTCAACACCCTTTTTCTGTAGTTCAGGTATAATATTAATAAAGTACCTTTCAGAACCTGAAATGCCATTTATTTTTTGAGCGAATAAGACTTTCAATGTTTTACTATTAATTCGCGATAAGCTTTGAACATTTGGTCACTTGAGAATTTGATTTGTGCAGTTTTTAAAGCAGAAACACCTAATGTTTCTCGCAAGTTGGCATCTTTAATAATCCTTTTTAGAAGTAAATACAATTCATCAACTTTTTCTGTAGGGCATAACAACCCATTTTGCCCTTTAGTTATCATATTATTAACTCCATTTACATCGGAGCTTATTATTGGAAGACCGCTGCCCATTGCTTGCATTAAACTCGTGCTCATTGTTTCTCCAAAGGTAGGATGAACATAAACATCGGATTTTTTTAATAACTCAATAATTTCTTCTTCTGAAATAGCACCAAGAAGCTCTACATTTTTTAGGTTAAGCGTTTGTATTTTGTTCTGAATGACTGAAAAAGACACTCCTGCTCCGGCAATTAGCAACTTTACATCGGGAAATTCATTTTCAATTAATTTCATAGAAGAAACTAACGTTAAATGGTCTTTAATAGGCACCAATCTACTCACCATAGAGATGGTTTGTACCGATTTTTTATAATCTCTATTTACAAGGTATTTATCAAGATTTATCCCATTTGGGATTAGGGAAACTTTATTTTTCGGCAAGGAATAATCTTTAGAAATTTGAGATTTATACTCTTCTGTAAGAAAAACTAAATCTGTTGCAAAACGAATTGAAACCCTGAGGAAAAATTTATCAATATGTGTTTTGAGATGATTTGCTTGTGTCTCCCGTACAATAATTTGAACCTTCGTAAATAGCCCATAAACTAACGCTGGAAGTATCATTGAACTACCGTGCAAAAACAAAACGTTTGGTTTCATTACCCAAATACGCAACAGTGCTTTCAGGTAAAAAAAAAGGTCTATTCTAAATCGTTTTTTTACGTAAGAACACCTTATTCCGTGTTTGTGGCAAAATTTTTTGTACACATTTCTTACCGGTTCTATGCCGTAATAGATTGCGCCATAACCAAACTCACGTTCTTTATCTGCTAAAACAAAATTTTCAAACACATTTCCATGCCCACCTATACCACTGTACAGGACATGAACAACTATATTCTTTTCAATCTGCATAGACCCTGTGTCTAGTACTTTCTATACTTCCTTTTATCCACTAAAAAAAAGGAAAATAAAAACAATGGATACCCAACTAAGAAGCTCCACAAACTAACCTTATTAAACATCTCTAGCTTATGAAAAAAGGGGAAGTTTGTTTCCAAAACCTGTACATGTTCTATATCGACTTTTTGTTCTGTTGTCTGGTTTTTTAACTTATTTTCTTTAATTAAGCTGTGGACACCACGAGTGTTATCTTTTGAAACCAGCGCTAAGGTTGGATCAATAAAAATCCACCGCTCACCATCTTTTAATTCTAGAGCAACATGGTTCTTAAAAACAATATATCGGTAATCAATACCAAGTATTTCGGCAATATCTGCAGCAGTTTTACTTTGTTGCCCACAAAAGGCATAGGTAGAGTTTTCATAAAGAAATTCTGTATCGCAAATCTGGCTTACTCCTGGATGAAATAAATCAACAGCATAGATAATTGGGTTTTCAAAAAAGGTGTAGCCTCTGTATTTGAAATCAAACGATTCAGTAACTAAGTAAACAATATTCCGAATTGTTGAACTTGAATTTGACGCTTTACACTTTAACGCATCTGTCTGGTAATTCCTATTCGTTTGATTTGGAATTACGTAATTGTAGATTACTATAGAGTACAGTAATCCCAAAATGAGAATCAGATGCTTTAATACGTTTTTAAAATTTGCCCCAAAAAAGAAATACTTTACAAAACGTAAAGAATTTATAGAAATGACTTTACGCACTCCTCCAACAACAGATTTCAAGTACCAAATCAATCCATGGAATGGCTGACCACTCGCAGCAAGTTTTACTGCGACCATTTGCATAAATGAGCTATAGATGGTTCTTATCTCTTTTTGAGTGAATTTTTTATTCTTCCGAATTTGAGACATCAAGACCTCTCTTTGATTTATCCAGGTTTTTGGATTTATACTTGACATACTTCTCTTCTCATGATCTTGAATTACATAGGTTAGGTGATGTGCATATTTCAATCTAGTTTCCTTTGAAATCTCGAGAGTAAGTAATCGATCTTCTGAACCGGATAAAGCTCTTATTTCTTTAAAAGGAAATGATAAAGCAAAGCTTCTTTTTAGAAAAAAAACTGACCCACAAACATTGGAATCCAG
>CBFICO010000077.1:0-11607 GCA_965661115.1 Salibacteraceae bacterium | reverse complement strand
TCCAGTTGCCGATATGGTTGGTGTTAAAGAATACTTGAAAGACTACGATTGTACACTAATTGGCCCTAACTGCCCAGGAGTTATTACTCCAGGAGGAGCTAAAGTGGGTATTATGCCAGGGTTTGTGTTTAAAGAGGGTAGAGTAGGTATCGTTTCTAAATCGGGTACACTTACCTACGAAGCTGCCGATCAGGTGGTAAAAGCTGGTTACGGAATTTCAACTGCTATCGGAATTGGTGGTGACCCAATTATTGGTACCTCTACAAAAGCTGCTGTTCAGTTATTAATGGAAGATCCTGATACTGATGCCATTGTAATGATTGGTGAAATTGGAGGTAATTATGAGGCTCAAGCTGCTAAGTACATTAAAGAAGCAGGTAACCCAAAACCAGTAGTTGGTTTTATTGCTGGTCAAACTGCTCCGGCCGGTAAAAGAATGGGTCACGCGGGTGCTATCATTGGTGGTGCTGATGATACTGCTGCTGCTAAAATGAAAATTATGGCAGAATGTGGAATTCACGTAAGCGAGTCACCAGCAACTATCGGTTCTACTTTAGCAGAGGCGTTGAAAAATGTAAATGCGTAAATAGTTGATATTTAAATAGTTTAAGCCAATTCGGAATTATTCTGGATTGGCTTTTTTTGTTTTACATAATCTACAAAATAGAATCTATTATAAGTTTTATTTTTTGTGAAGGATTACAGATTTGAAATTGTAACTTTATGAAAATATAAATTGTGTTCAACCACAGGTAAAACACAGTTGAATCAAACAAAATTGTAAACATTAGATGAAAAATATTTCACTTACCATTCTATCACTTTTCGGGGTATTCCTATTGTCGGCTCAAAGCGATTTTGTGGCAACAGGAACTTCATACAGTGGGCAGTTCAGGCTCGGTTAGTTTCTCGGTCGGACAAGTTACCTATACTTCAGATTCCACTTCTGCAGGAAGTGTTTCGGC
Source organism: Salibacteraceae bacterium (assembly GCA_965661115.1). GTDB lineage: Bacteria > Bacteroidota > Bacteroidia > Flavobacteriales_G > Salibacteraceae > UBA6770. The sequence goes on along the minus strand of CBFICO010000077.1, from coordinate 10,642 downwards.
AGGCGTTCAACAAGCTTATGTTGTTGAAGTTATTGATGGAATCGAAAATGAGACGGTTCAACTTGGATTTATTGCATATCCCAACCCCACAAACGGCACTCTATGGTTGAAATACGTTGAGGAGATTAGTGAGGAGGTAAATTACACTTTGCTAGATATTTCTGGAAAACTGCTGCAATCAGGCAATGTACTAGAGCAATCTACCGAGATAAACATGCATGACCTACCTAGTGGATCTTATCAGCTTCTGGTTACCTCCAGCCAGACATTAATTAAATCGTTCAAAATTTTAAAAATTCAATAAACATGAAAAGAATACTATCCATTTTCACCTTTGTGTCGCTTGCTGTGGTGTCATTTGCCCAAGCGCCAAATAAAATGACCTACCAATCGGTAGTGCAAGACGGAGCAGTTGCATTGGTGGTTAACTCAACAATAGGTTTACAAATTTCATTTTACAAAGACTCAATTACATCAACACCTGTTTATGTAGAAACGTTTACTCCAACTACAAACACCAATGGGTTGGTTTCAGTTCATCTTTGATCCTCCATTCAATCTTTTCAAAATTATAAAGGGTTAATTGACAATGAAAGCACTATCTTTCAAATTGCAAAGTTACAGCAATGATTACCAATGTTAAATCAGCATTAAATAAAGGTTGATATATTTCAAAAAAAGCATTGTTTTACTAGAGCGAATAAAATTTTCACGACAAATCCTAACCTCTTCATTCTTAAAAAAAAGAAAATATCAATTCCATTTAAACTTTATTTGACTATAATTGTGCATTAATAAACTAAAAATAAATAAGTTATGGAAAATTTAAACATTGCGAGTGCCAATTTAATTGCGAGTGACAATTACGTTGCATTCACGTTCTTCATTGGAACAATGGCTATGATGGCCGCTTCAGTTTTCTTCTTTTTTGAGTTAAACAATACTTCTAAAAAGTGGCGAACCTCAGTCTTAGTCTCAGGATTAATTACGTTCATTGCAGCCGTGCATTACTATTACATGCGAGGATACAACCTTGAAACGGGTGACTCACCAACCTTCTTCCGTTATGTTGATTGGATTTTGACGGTTCCGTTGATGTGTGTTGAGTTTTACCTAATAACAAAAAAAGCTGGCGCAAAGATTGGGCTACTTTGGAAGTTAATTTTTGCTTCTATAGTTATGTTAGTTACCGGTTACATTGGAGAAACAATGGACAGTGACAATAGTGTATTATGGGGTGTTATTTCCGGGGCAGCTTATTTCTACATTGCTTACTTAATTTGGTTTGGAGAAGTTGCAAAATTGTCGCAAACCGCAGGACCTCAAGTGGCTAAAGCGACACGAATTCTCGCTTGGTTTGTTTTAGTGGGTTGGGCAATTTATCCCGTAGGTTACATTTTAGGTACGCCAGGAGGATTGTTTGGAATTCAGTTGGTTGATGATCCAATCGCCGCAAGTCACGCAATGGACATTGTTTACAACATTGCAGATGCTGTAAACAAAATCGGGTTCGGTTTAGTCATATACGCCTTGAGCAGAACAGCCGATACTGAACAAGCTTAATTTTTTACAAAACACAATATTTTGAAAAGGGATGGTATGTAATATTACCATCCCTTTTTTGCTTTGTTTTTTATTTCTCCGTACCAAACCTCTCCTTTACCAATAGTTGCCCACATTTTTTTCCAAAAATCTTTGGGGTGGTGGCCTGAATTTACAATGCTTTGGTTCTGTCCGATAAGCTCTTCCTTAGAATAGCCAGAAATCTTGCAGAACATTTTATTGACGCACTGTATGTTGCCTTTCAAGTCGGTAACCACCAATATACTGGATTGATCTAAAGCCAGTTTATAGTTCTCAATTTGTTGAGCATTTTTGTCTAATAAATTTGACTCTAATTATTTCGTAAGAAGTAGTTTGTCGTTTAGGCTGTTCAGGAGAACAACTAAATCTTTTTCTTCGGTTTTAGTATATTCTATTGCAATCTTTTTTTGAATAATCTCCCGCAATCATGCGTTCAACTATTTCAAAAATATCCTTGGTGTATGTATATTTTTCTTGATTTAGATTTATAAGATTATCTAATCTTTTCATAATTTCCGTAATTACCCGTCTTGTGGGTTACGGGATTACTCCTGTTTTGTTACCCAAATTCTATCTTTTCCTACAAATTCCGGAGTTTGTACACTTAGCACCTTAACTTCCTCTCTACTAGTGGTTTTAAACGAATGAATTTTACCTTGAGGGATTCTAATATAATCTCCCGGTTCTATTGCGTATTTTTTATCACCAATGTAAAAATTCCCTTTCCCTTCAATTACGTGAATAAGTTCTGTATGCTTTGCGTGGTAATGGGGTTTTACACTATCCACAACCCAAATTAAATAAGAGGATTCAAATTTGTCGGAGCACAATGAATGGACCTGAACATTCTTTGAATTATATGGATTTAAAATTTTATTCAGTTTAAAGACATCCTGAGCTCGTGCAGAAACACAAAAAATGATTGAAATAATTAGCGTTACATGTTTCATAAATTCAACTTTAATTCTCCTTTTAACCCAGCAAGAAAACTATCAATGGCCATACGTTTCTTTCCTTCTAGCTGTAACTCTTTAAACCAAATGGTACCCGTACCATTTGATACGCCCAGTTGCTTTTTTTCTTGTTTTAAAAGGATTTTATTTGAAGATTCAGTGGATATTTCAGTTTTAAATATTTTGAGTTTTAGTTTTTTATCGTCCAACATTACCTCGGTAAATGCACAAGGGTAGGGGCTTAGTCCTCTTATGTGGTTATGTATTTCTGTAATGGGTTTACTCCAATCTACTAAACAGATTTGTTTGTTCAATTTTGGTGCAGATTTTAGCTCCTTAGTTTGGGCAATTATCTGTTCTTGATCGGTTAGTTGAATATTTCCTGCTTTAATTTTATGTACCGTTTTTACAACCAATTTTGCTCCTAAATACATCAAACGGCTATACAATGAACCTACATTTTCATTAGGTTCAATGCTTGCTTTTTCTTGGTCAATTATTGATCCTGTATCAATTTCGTGTTTCAAGAAAAAGGTAGTCACTCCAGTTTCTGTTTCACCATTTATGATTGCCCAATTAATTGGAGCTGCTCCGCGATATTGAGGCAAAAGACTTCCATGTAAATTAAAAGTTCCGAGCGGAGGCTTGTTCCAAACGGCCTCAGGAAGCATTCTAAATGCAACTACAATTTGCAAATCGGCTTTTAGGTGGGCCAACTCTCTTAAAAACTCAGGATCTTTTAGATTGATGGGTTGCAACAAGGGCAATCCATGTTTTTCTGCGCATTCTTTTACTGCCGATTTCTGTAGTTTTTTTCCCCTTCCTGCAGGTCTGTCTGGAGCCGTAATTACTCCAACAATATTTTGTTTATCCTCAAGTAAAGCCTCTAGCGAAGAAACTGCAAATTCCGGGGTTCCAATAAAAACTATTCTCATTATCGATTTAAACTTTTGAACTGCGCCAATTTCCTTTTAATAGATATCCAAAAATAAGTAAGCCAAAGATTATGAAATAGATATACTCTGCATACCAAACTTGATAGAGCTCAATACCAATCATTCGTGTGACGTAGAAGGTAGAAACGAGGTATATCAATACTGTAGTAATTTCAACTAACAGAGCAGTAAGTGTTCGTCCAGTACCTGAAACAGCTTTAAAACCAACTATAACGGGTCCAAACAAAAACAACACCGTTGCAACAACTTTTAAAACTGGCCAACCTAGTTCTACCGTGCTAGCGGAGTTTGTAAACGGATAAAGAATACTTGCTCCACTTAACCAAATTATTGGTTGCATTACTAGCGCAAACCCAAGGCTTAAGATACATACACGCCATACCATTTTTAAGACTAAATCGTTGCGGTTTTTTCCCATTAAATTTCCTGTTAATGAATTGGCAGCGTCCCCTAATCCAAATACTGGAATGATGAGCACCATGTAAATACTTCTTACGATATGTGATGCGGCTAATTCTTCTTCTCCCAAACCTTCTATTAGGGTGAAAAATGCAAACCAGGAAAAGAAGCTTACGAAGTTCTGTACCATAAGAGGACTGGCGGTTTTAAGAATATTGTAGTACTTGGGAAACTCAATTTTTACATGGCTGAATAGTCGGTATTTTTTATGATTGTAGAAATAAATTAGATAAACGATTGTTGCAATACTGCCCACTCCTTCTGCAATATTTGAAGCGATAGCTGCGCCTTCCACCCCCATTTGTGGTAGACCAAAATTTCCGAAAATTAATCCGTAATCCAGCACAATGTTTATTGCTGCCGCAAGAGGAGTAACAATACCAATAATTTTGGTTTTTGTTGTTCCAACCAAAAGAGCAATGGCTGCTACATTAAAAAAGTTGAGGTATAAACCCCAAGAGCGATAGGCTAAAAATCGTTGAATGATATCACCAACTGCTGCAGATTCGGTCAAGTAGGGGATTAGTGTTGGTAATCCGTAAATGAAAAATACATGTACCAGCAGCGCATATAGCAATAAAAACAACACGGTGTGATGCACCAAAGAGCCAATTTGACTGTAGGCTTCTTTTCCATTTCGGCGTGCAATTATTATTTGAACTCCGCTCGAGAACCCCATCCCTATCATCACCAGAAGCATGTAGGTTAATCCTGCGTTTCCGGCTCCGCCCAATTCTGTAGCTCCTAGTTGACCTAAAAATGCAGTATCCGTTAGGTTAACCACCGTCATGGATAAGCCAAACACCATCATAGGCACGGCAATGCGCAATATGTTCTTAAATGAAATCTGATGTTCTGGTGTCAACGGCGTAAAATAAGGGCGCAAATGTACGCTAGTCGTCTTCTTCTTCTAGGTCGTTATAAATAACGTCGTAAGAAAGTTCGCCAATCACCCTGAACGAGGTTCTTCTGTTTTTAGCTCTACCTTCTGGGTTATCTGTTCCATCGGTATAAACATTGGGTGCTACAGGCTTGGTTTCACCGTATCCTTTTGCCTGTAACCTATCTTTTCTGATGCCTTTTTTCTGCAAATAGTTTACAACCGACTCGGCTCTGCGCTGAGAGAGGTTCATATTGTAATCATCAGACCCTTTGTTGTCTGTATGTGAGCCAATCTCAACAATTAACGTAGGATTTTCAATAAGCAATTTGTAGATAGAAGTCTCAATAGTAGTTTGTGCTGATTGATTTAAGGAAGCGTCGTCAAAAGCATAAAGAATATTTGGAATCACCACTTCCATATCTGGAATCGGTTTCAATGTTTTGTTCATTTCAATTTCGTAGGGTTCTTTTAGTTTAACTTTAGTGGTGGAGTCCGTATTGTTAAAGAACTTGTCTTTGTGAAACACTACATGATAATCGGTATTTTCTTCTAAAAGTAAGTTGTACTTACCGTTTTGGTCGGTGAAAACCTTGTCCGCTAAATACTCTGTGTTTTCCTCCTCGTTTTTAATTACTAGTCGTACTTCAACACCAGGTTCAGGTTTGCCAGTTTCTTCGTTGATAACAGAACCGAATAATTCGTGTCTCATAATATTTTTCCATTCCAGCAGAAAAAGATCATCACAACAATGAGGGTGCTTTAAAGAAATACTGCCTTCTCTGTTAGATACAATAAGCGCATCTGTTCTATCCGGGAAAATGCTATAATACATATCGTCAACAGGAGAGTTTACTTGAGCTCCAGCGTTTTGAGCTTTTCCGTTCCAGCGGCTGCGCTCGCCAGTAACGTAATTAACATCTAAACCACCATAAGCTGGCCATCCTGTGGAGGAGAAGTAGAGTTTATAGCTTTTGTTGTCAAAACTTGGTGCCATTTCGTCTGCCATGGTGTTCACTTTGGTTCCGCAGTTTCTGGGTTTATCAAATTTTTGCTTACTTATTTTGTAGCTTGTATACCAGATGTCTAATCCACCTTTACCACCAGCTCTATCTGAAACAAAATAGATGATTTCTCTATCTGGTTTAGCACTTTTTCCAACCGAAGGATGCGTATTGGTGTACTTGTTACTGTTAATATCCTCGTGCAATTCTAAAGGTTCAGACCAAGTTCCATCATCATTTTTTCTGAGCATAAAAAGTTTACAACGTATTTGGTTTTTCCAGTTGGGTTTGCAAGAAGTAAAGTAGATTCTGTTACCATCTTCAGATTGCGTAAAACTGCCTAGGTTGACGTCCTTCAAATCATTTAAAGCACTTGGCGCCTCCCCAGTCATTCTCCATTCGCCACCCTGTTTTTTGGCTTCATAAATTTTGCGCTTGGGTATTTCTTGTAATTCGTCGTTATCAACCATAAAAACAACCGAATCGCTAAAGAGAGAAACGTACCAGAACTTGTTGCTATCGATAATAAACGGAGAGAATTCAATATTGGCGTGATTTATTTCGTTTTCTAAGTGTTGTTCTTCTGTAACAATATCCTCTTCTTCCTCTTGGATTAATGCCATATCGCAGCCTTCAAGTTCAGCCTTGATTAACTTTTTGTATTTGTCGCCATTATTTTTGCCCTTGTTTTCCTCTTCAAATTTTTTAAGATAAAGCTTAGCAAACTTGTATTGCTCTCTAGTTTTCATGATGCGCCCCATGTGGAATAGGCACACTGCATATTTTTTCTGATCACCGTAATACGCTTTAGAGTAGGAGGTAAGTGCATTTTGGAAATCACGGCTCATATCATAAGCACGCGCCAACCTAAAGTGATATTTCAAGTTGCTATCATCCCTGCGAACAAGTTCTTGCAAATAGTCTATTTGCGTGTAGTAGTCATTTGCTCTGTAGGCACTTTTAAAATACTGTTTGAGTTGAGATTTTTTGAGTTCCTGTAAGGTAGAATCTTGAGCAATACCTCCAAATGTCAAAACTGACAGAAAAAATGCTGATATAATCGATTTAATATCTATCACAAGGAATTGCGGTTTTCTTAAGTAGCATACTTGGACTAGTATAGATTATAGAAAGTTCGTAAGCGCCTCTAAAATAAGTAGCTGTGTTTAGTTCAGATACATTCAAATCGTAATTAAATCCGATTTCTAGGTTTGGAAAGCGCATACCTATAATAACAACGGCAGCGTCCGTATTCCTGTTGAATCCAGCTCTGAGCAGTACTCCAGCATACATACCTGTTGCCTCCATTTGGTTTTCTTTTAAATGAAAAAGAAAATTGCTACCATAGAGCAGCTCAGAAGCTTTATCGTGCGTCATGTACATCAGGTTAGGCATGAAAGTAAAGTTACTGGTTAGGTCAACTTCCGCTCGCCCAGTAAAATTAGATCGGAGTGGAACCTGATACCCAATACCAAAAAAAGACTCTTCTGGTTGTGCTAAATGAAAAAGGGCCACACCAACTTCGGGTCTAAACTTATCCAGTTCAAGCGTGTATGCGAATCCCGCATTAAAATCAAAATAACTCACCTGATCACTTAAAAACGGATCGGTATTAGGCATATTTGCGTTGAATTGACCGGTATTTCTATCAAATTGAGAAGGAAAACTTGTACCACTTAAATCATACGAACGCTGAACAAATGTTGGCTGAAATCCAAAGTGAAATTTGTGAATATCGTATTTCTTATGGTAGGCTCCACTCAACGCAATTTTGTGGGTTTTGAGGTTCGCTCCGCCTGTTTCGTCAAATAAATAGAGCAGTCCTCCAGATAATTGCTCGTTGTATAAATAAAAGTTTCTATCGTAGCCTATTGCAGAGGTGTTAAATGGTTTTCCAATACTTCTCCATTGGTTTCTGTGACTGGCAGATAAACGCCACTGCCCGTCCATATTTCCTGTTTGTCCAGGGTTGATAGTAAGCGGACTCATGTAAAACTGGCTAAAATGAACATCTTGCGCTTGCATCCTTTCTATACAACTACAGCCAACTAGCAGAATAGCATAAAATCGAACACATCGTTGGAAAAAAGTCATAAAATCAAAAGTGCTCATTAAAGATGAGTTGGCAAAGATTAGTACAACTGTATTTACAAACTCAAAATTCACCTTCGTGAAAGGGGGTAAAAAGTTGGAACATAAAAAAACCGCTTCGGTTATATTTGATAGCTTGATGAAAAAGCTACTTCAATCAATTTTCACCGTTTTAGTTACTGTTCTGAGCATCAATGGATCAGCACAGTTAGCGTGCAACTTTACAGCAGATACACTTGAGGGTTGTGCACCCTTAAGAGTAAACTTTACCGACCAGAGTTCGGGAGGCGGCACCATAATTTACCGAAACTGGGATTTTGGAAATGGTGGGTTTTCCAATACTAATAATCCAGCTCCATCAAGAGTTTATGCAACCAGCGGTACGTTTACGGTTACATTAACAGTAAGCGATGGAATTGACACGGCCACCAAAACGATTACCAACTACATAACGGTTTTCAAAAATCCTCAAGTAAGCTTTAATTTTACTAAGCTTACCAATTGTCCGCCAATACAAGTAAATTTTACAGATCAAACTACATTGGGTGATGCTCCAATAAAATCTTATGCTTGGGATTACGGAGATTTAACTGCACCCGGAACAGCCAAAAACCCATCGCATACGTACAATTTTAAAGGAACTTATTCGGTAATTCTTACTGTTGAAGATACCAACGGTTGCAAAGGTTCTTTTGAACGTAAAGACATAATTGTGGTGGATAAACCCGAAGCGAAATTTAATGTTTCAAAACGGTCGGATTGTCAGGCCCCTATGACCACAAGCTATACAAATAGTAGCACCGGTAAAGCTCCTCTAACGTATGCATGGACCTTTGGTGATGGAAATGCATCCACTAGTACAAGCCCGACTCACACTTACGCTGCTACGGGTAATTATGACGTAAAATTAGTGGTAACGGATGTTAATGGATGTACTGATACATTAGAATACAAAAAACTAATATCAATTGGCCAAACTAAGGCTGATTTTACTGCTCCAGATACGGTATGTTTAAACCAACCCGATTCATTCATTAACAACTCCGTAGGTGCACAAGATTTTTTATGGACGTTTGGCGGAACTGACACCAGTTCAAAAGAGTCCCCATTTTATGCGTTTTCATCTCCTGGAACAAAAACGGTAAGATTAATAGGCTCGTCTGGGCCAGGCTGTATAGATACACTTACCAAAACAGTTTATGTACAAGAAATAAAAGCCGACTATTCGGTTAGTTACCCAGATATATGTACACCAAACGAAGTGCGGTTAAAAGACTCATCTTCCATTACTCCAGCTGTTACAGGGGTATTTACTTGGGTAGAAGGAACTAATCAAAAGGAGGCCACGGGATTAGATACCACGGTGTTATTTCTTGTTTCTAATTGTAATAAAGTACAAAGGCAAGTAACCTATGTAGCTGAATCGGCCCTTGGATGTAAGGATACCATATTGAAGAATATTGTAGAATATCAAAATTCTGGAGTAAGTATCCAGCAAATAACCAATGGAGATCACTGTGTTACGGACACCATATCATACAGAATGGCTGGCTGTGTGCTGAATGGCGCAAAATCATTTAGTTGGAACTTTGGAACTGGTAAACCTGGGGATACCTCTAATCTACAAAACCCAATTAATGTTATTATTCTTGACACATCCGGTACGTATACAGCTACCCTTGAGGTGATTGATTCAGCAGGTTGTAAATTGACGGCTCGAGCCTCCTATAAAGTTGGCGAGAAGCCATTTGCTAATTTCGTAATTCAAGATGATACGCTTTGTTTTAAGGAGCAATTTGTATTTAGGAGTATTTCTACTGACTCCATAAAAATTGACGAATACACTTGGGAGTTTGGTGATAAACAAGGTGGTTCTGGTAAGGTTACATCTCATATTTATGATTCTATTGGAGTGTATCGTGTAAAGTTAATTGCAGATGATAATTTATGTCAGGACGATACGGTGATGAGCGTTTACGTAAGCGGACCAGGGGCAAGTATTGATTACAACAACACCGCATCGTGTAAGTTCCCTCTTCGTCAATCATTCAAGCTAGCATCTTTTGGTTATTACAGTAAATTTTATTGGGATTTTGGCGATAGTACTGTTATTGATAGTGTAAATGTTAACCCAGTTCATATATATCCAGGTCCTGGATCCTACGAGGTAAAACTCAAGTTAGTTAATGATACTACGGGCTGTGTATCTGAGGCTATATTGCCAATTTCACCGATTGAAGTAACCGCTGATATTAGAGCGTTACAAGTTAATTGTGCCGATAGTGTAGTAGAGTTTGATGGTACCAATTCAGGTGGAAACATAGGCTTTAATTTTTTCTGGGATTTTGACAATGGACGTACTTCGCTCAGAAATCCAAGACCTACTACAACTTTCCCTTCGGACGGAATATATAATGTAAGCTTAATTGTTGTCGGTGCTGATAGCTGCTCGGATACAGCGATTTTACCAGTGTACATTTTACCTAATCAAAAGGCTTTTACTCTTCCAGATATAAATTTCTGCGATGGTGATACTTTAATGCTACACGCAACGGATAGTTTTGGGGTACACGGTCCTAAAAGCTCTGGGCCTGGAAACTTGAGGTCAGCCTACGACACTATTTTGAACAAATTTGTCGGTAATTCAAACAATCAATTTTTCTTCTGGAAGGTTAACGATACAATTAGATCAAACGACTCGTCTTATTTTGAATA
>CBFICO010000076.1:0-11727 GCA_965661115.1 Salibacteraceae bacterium | reverse complement strand
AGGGGTTTTCGTGCGACCATTAAAAGCATTTGGTTTGCCACATTGTCTTAGAATTACCATTGGACTACCTAAAGAAAATAAGTTGTGCTGTGATGCACTTCAGAAAGTTGTAAATGGCTAATTAACGCGTAGCACCTTTTTTACCGTTGTTCCTTTTTCGTGTTCTACGCATACGGTATATACGCCCTCTGGTAAATCTGATATGTCCACCTTAGTTTCATTTGTGCTGCTAGGATTATGGTATCTGAGTTGCTGTCCTTCCAAGTTATAAAGCTTGATACTTACAATTGGATAGTTGCTAGAAATGCTCACTGAGTGTTTGGTTGGATTTGGAAAAACGTTTACAGCATTATTTGCTGAAAAGTGCTCAGATAAACCAACAATAGAGTCTTTAAAATACTGATAATCAAACTGAAATATGCCTTTACCAAATGTTCCAAAATAAACTGTGCTATCTTGTTCTTCAACTTCTACGCAAGTCCAATTCGCTAGTGGTAAATCAATAGTAGAAAAGCTGTTCCATGTATTGCTTTGTAGTTCGTAAAGAAATGGACCAGAGGATGTTGCGGCGTAAATTAAGCTGTCGTTGGTACTCAATGCAATATCATGAACAATAGCGTTTTTCAGTCCTTCACCAACTAGGCTAAAGTCTTTTCCAAAGTTTTTTGATACAAACAGGCTACCTTTTCCATTACCATTCCCGCCAACGTAAATAGTACCTACTGTTGTTGGTGATGATTTAATAACTGTTCCGAAGTTTTTATCGGCTAATAAACCACTGAAAAATGCACTTCTTTTCCAATTTGACCCTGCATCGGTACTGTAATAAAAGTTGCCGACGTTGGTAATCAAGTACCAATTAGAAGTATTGATTTTATCATAATCAAATGCTTCCACAAATTCAGATTTAGAAAAACTCAGGTTAAAGTTTTTTTGATTTCTAGTAACAATAATGTCGTTACTGTTCAGCATTAGCTCATAAATGTGGCTAGCCTTGTTAGGGTCGTTTTTAAGATATAAACCCGTAGCAACGGCCTTAAATGGGTTGCCAGGGTCAACAGTTATGGTAGGTTTAGCTGCTCCAATAATTAAACTATCCGTATATCGCCAAGTTGCATCAAAGGCTGTATTGTTTAAATTCTGCATTAAACCAACTAATTTGTCAGTTATCGCCCATAGAGAATTGGCTGAATTGGAAGATGAAATACTGAATGTTGTGGACCAATAAACGGGATTAATTTCGAATAAAGAATCAGTCGTTTCATTTGAATATTTGTGTAATCCTTGATGTTTCGCGCCAAAAAATGATTTTGAAATATCTCCTTTCAGTACAGCCAAATCGTATAAATCGAAGTTGTGCAAGGCTTGTGTGCTTAAGTTTATAACACTAGAATATCTATCTTGACTAATGTAGAATCCGCCGTTGGTAGCTACAAACTGAAATTCTTGATTATTGATGTTAATTGCCGAACTTATATAATTGCTGCCTTTGTGAAGGTTCCTTAATTTGTTATTCAAAAAGTCTGCATGAGAGTTTTGTGCGCTCCATGTTTTTCCCGTGTCAGAAGATTTGTACAACAATTCTCCCCCAATTGCAACATGCTCAAATTTTTGAGACGATACAGAAAAACAGTAAGGCGAGTTTGTGGCTGTGGGTAATTGTGCTCTCTGAAGCCAAAAGTTTTGACTGTTCTGATACTCGTAAATACTTGTGCCTCGGATTAAGTAAAGATGTTCAGTATCATTTATTTCAGTTCCAGTAACCCTACATTCACCAAAACCAAAAGCTGGAATTCTTGAGTGATAAGTCATTGAGTCCGTGAAGCAATTATAAAGTCCTAAAGTATCCACGTAGGCAACAAGAATGCTACTGTCGGAATTTTTTAGCGGAGCAATATCGTAGTTATTAATAGTGAGCGCAATTGGCGATGTAAAGGTTTTTATTTTAGAGAATGAAATTCCAATATCGTTGGACTCATACAAGGATAGTTCGGTTTGACCAAGTCGTTCTTCCGCTAAGAGATAAACATCGCCATTTGGTCCTTGAATAATTTTTTGAACGAAGCAAAACTCCTCAATACGTTCTAATCCAGTAGATTTTGTCCAGCTTTTGCCCATATCAGAGGATTGGTACACATAACCGTTTTCTTGGGCGACAATTAAATGTGATTTTCCTTGATTGGTAAATTTGCAAAAACCAACTGGGTTGTCAAATTTTTGCTGGTCGTTTACACTTTTCCATTCAACTCCCGATTCTTTTCGGTAGAACATATATCCACTTTCCGATAGCAGAGTGTAGCTGCTGTCTTGCCTATCATACTGTGCCGAAATTATTGCGCCTGTTTGATTATTTGGCCCTTTAAACTTCCAAGCTCCTTCGTAAATGCTATCTCCAATTACTTGATAAGCTTGTCCATTTGCATTAAACAATGAAGTAAACAGAAGGAAACAAATAGCTGCCCAAATGCCAATATTTGATTTGGCAAACATGATTTAAGAATGTTCTTTTACAGGAGCTTCGTATTCAAACAACTCTTTTTCTTTAATTCTTTTTGCAACAGCTTTAGGGACCATTTTCTCCCAGCCTTCTTTTTGCTCATAAATCATTTTTAACACGTCGTCAGAAAAAATATTCATGATGCTCTTATCGGCAGTTTCAATATCACAAATTTTGTTGCAAGATTTAAGGTAGTTCATTAAACCTCGTAAGTGTTCGTCTAATTTCAACGAACTGGTACTTTCTAGCTTGCCCGTTTCTTTATTAATAGCGGGGTACACATAGAGCTTTACATTATTGCCAAACCCTAAACCAAAAGCTTCTAAAATTCCACCTTGAAGGTTGTCGTAGTACTTTTCTTCAAAAATGGTTTGCAGGTTAGAAATCCCTAGTATTACTCCAATTTTCCGGTTGCGAGTAATTTGAGATAAGTAGTTTACCACCTTGTAATACTTAACGTAATTAGAAATCATAACGGTATGACCCAACGCACAAAGAATATCTACTCTATCCAAAAAGTCTTTATCTATTATAGCTCCTTCGGCACTCAGGTCTTTTAAGGTAAGTTCAAACACAACTTTAGATCGGTCTGGATCAACATCCTTCTCATTTAGGAAGATTTCTTTTCCTGTATTAAGCATGTCTATATTCACATGTGTAACTGGTCTGAACCTTCCACGCATTACAAGTACATTCTTTTTATACAGGTATTCTGCAGGTTGAAGTAAGTTTCCGTTTGACCCGAAAATCGTGGCTTCTGTCATTCCGTATTTTACTAATCGAAGTGCCATTAATCGGTTGTCAACATGCTTAAAATCAGGACCTTTTAAACTAAACATATTAACCTCTAGTCTGTTGCTATCTATATTGTCTAACAATGATTTAAGAAACAGCTTAGGATCGTGGTTGTAGAAGTAGCAGGCGTAAAGCAGATTTACTCCTAAAATTCCTAAAGCGTTTTGCTGCAGCTTCTGATCATTATCGTGCATGTTTACATGAACAATACACTCGTTTGGTTCCGCCATTGGATTCAGCTGAAAGCGGACACCTAACCAGCCGTGACCTTTATTGGTTTTACTGAAGTTTAGTACTTCAACGGTATTAGAAAAAGTAAAAAATCGAGTGTGCTTAGAGCGCGCTGTGAGTTTCTTAGTGGTCAGTTTATACTCAAAGTTGAGCATTTGTTTCAGCCTGTCTTCACTCACATATCTGTCCGACTCGCCATAGATGAAATCACTAATTTTCATATCGTAAGCGGAAAGTGAAAATGCAATTGTTCCAGAAGCACCACCAGCTCGGTAAAAATGGTTTGCTACTTCCTGTCCCGCACCTATTTCTCCAAATGAGCCATAGATATTGCGATCTAAGTTAATTTTTAAAGCTTTTTCACGAGTACTTTTTACTCTTTCTTCAGACATTGATTATGTGTTTTAATAGCCAAACAAATGTCGACTAAATTCTATAAGTAAACATACGTATTCTGCGTAAATTAGGTTTGTTTGGAGGGATTCTAAACTGTTATCGTTTCTTTAAATACTTCAGGAATATCCGCCTCACTTTGACCGATATTTTTCATTATCGTGTTAAGTATATCTTCAGCTTCTTCGTTTTCGCTAAAGTGAATAGGTTCTTTAAAATCTAATTTGATTTTGGTTCCTCTTTTTTTAAGTAGAATTCCACTTTTATTAAATGCCTTTCTAAAACCGTCAATTTGTATAGGAACAACCACAGGGTTGTTGTGTTGAATAATATGACCGATACCTTTTCTACCTTCAGCGTATGGAGTTGTGGTGCCTTGCGGAAAAGTAACTACCCAACCATTATCTAAGGCTTTAAAAATATTGCTTAGGTCTTTTAAATCAACGGTTCTGTTAATCTCTTTACCTTTTTCTCGCCAAGTTCTTTTGATGGTAACAGCCCCCGTGTAGGCTAGAACTTTAGATAAAACACTGCTTTCCATGGTTTCTTTGGCAGCAACGTAATAAAACGCAGTTAGAGGATTAAAAAGGTAGAGTGGATTTTTTACTGTTTTGGAAAAGCCATTTTTAAATGCACAAAAAGCCATGTACATTAATACCACATCCATAAAGTAGGTTTGATGATTACTTACAAAAAGTACATTTTGTTTAGATAGGCCTTTTAAATGATGCATTCCCTCAATTCGAGTTTTGTTTCTGATAACTAAACGATAGTATCCAACAAGCCCCAATACAACGATAAGGAAGCGTTTGACCAACACTATTTTTCCGAAAGCATCTTTCCTGATTAATTGCATTTTAATTCCTTATCAACTGAAATTTAAATATTTATGTTGTATTTCCTTTTAGTTTTTCACAATGTTAATAAATTTGTACATCCTGAAAACTAAAGAGTTGATCTCAAAATAACAATTTTATGCTCCAGATTCTCGACAGATTTCGTACTAAGTATAAACACCTTGAAAAAAAGGGGTTAATCATTGAGGGTATGGTTGTCGTAGATCATGCACGCAGACAAAACGCAATTTCGGTTTCTAAACCTTTCGTTTTTGACAACAGACTTATTCCAAAAAAGTTTGATGGTTTGGCGGTAAAGAAGCGTATTAATGGCGAGTTACCTAAGGAATTTCAAATTGATAGAACTCAACCAGACTGGCATAAAAAGGAATACATCTGGGCACCTGAGCGTTTTGAGCTTTTTGTTGAACGCGCTTTTGAAGAAATCAAAAAAGAGTTGGGAGAAGATGTAAAAACCAAACAGGATGCATTAGATGCGTTGTGTTTTGGAGATTTTGAAGAGCACGCTAGAAAAGCAAAAATGCTCATCCGACAAGGAAAAGTTCCAGCCTGGTCAGGGAAACAGCCTGTGGTTACCGCCTAGTAATTGGCGAGTATTTCGTTTAAACGATTTTTCATTTCATTACAAAAGGTACTTGGTTTTACAACCGTTGCCTCCTTACCCCAGGCTAGTATTTTCTGAAATACCTCTGGTGTAATATAAATTTCATATTCAAAAGTCTTTCCGTTGTTATCCGAAGCAATTAGTTGCTGTGTGGAGTGAAATGGTTTTGTTTCGATGTAACTGGATGCAAAATGTGAGAATTTTATCTGAACTTTTTCGGCTTTATAGTTTCCGGTTGTTATGCCTACAGCATACTTAAAAAAATCTTCTCTAGAGAATTCATTCTGCAATTCAAATGTGCTATTCAAGGTATTAACCTGAACTATTCTATCCAATCCAAAGGTTTTTATCCTTTTTGATTTGTGCTCGAACCCAATCACATACCAACGATTCTCGTATTGTTTAAGTAAATATGGGTCAATGTTTCTTAATGAACTAACACCAGCTTGAAAACTTTTGTATTCGATGCTAATAGATTGTTTGGCTTTTATGTGCGAGAAAATATCACCCAGATAATTCGATCCAATTGCTGTAGCTCCATGCTCAAAAACAACTAATTGGTTAATAGATTTATCTTCAATATTATCCGATAATTCAATTCTATCCATCAGCTTATCTATTGCGCTGGTAAATTGTTCAAACACATTAATTCTCTTGAATTGAGATAAGGTATGAGCGGCAAATTTTAACGCTTCAATATCATCTTCGTTTAATGGTAATTTATCTATAGAATAGGAGGGGTCATCGTAGTAATAACCACCTAAATCCCGACTGAATTTAATAGGAGCAAGGTATCCAAGACCCTCTTCGTTACGCATTGCAAAAAGGTCTTTTTCCACTGTAGAAATAGAAACTCGTTCTTTAAAACTGTTGTATAAAAAGTCTTCACATGCCTGGCGCAAGTCTTCTTTTGAAGGGTAGGGTCTGTATTTATTTCTGATGCATTTATCGATAATTCGATAGCGAAGTAAGGCGTATTTATTTGCAGGCATGTGGCGTCTATATTTCTTCTTCAAACATATTTGAATTTCCTTCATAACAAACCGATGAAAACACCTTGTTGAGTACTAATCTTTGATACATTTGCCTTGTTTAGAATAAGTCTAAATAAACAATGGAAGTTTTAGTTGCCGATACAAGTGTTTTATTCAGAGAAGGGGTTAAATCTGTACTTAGTCACAGGTTTGAAGATCTGAGTTTTTTTGAAGTGGAGTGCGATGAAGATTTTAAATCTGCACTTTCAGAGAAGCCGTTTGATGTAATCATTTCAGATCCTGTTCATGTTAAAATAGGAAGAGTCAAAGATGTGGATTTACAAAAAAAAGCTTGTGTCGTTAGTATCAGTAGCGAGATAGCTCGACCTTTTATCTTGGCTATTCTCCAAAATGGAATAAATGCCTGTTTAACCAAAGACTGCAGCGAAGAAGAAATTTTAGAGGCGGTTGAAAGCGCAATAAAAGGTGAACGTTTTTTCTGTAATAAGGTACTGGATAGCCTTATTGAAAAAGACGACTTCGATTACAATTGTGACCCGACTATTCTTACGAAACGAGAATTGGAAATTGTACAGCTGGTATGCGATGGAATGACAACGGCACAGATTGCAGACGAGCTTAGTTTAAGCAAGCACACCATCAATACCCACAGAAAAAACATAATGGGTAAATTGCATTTTAAAACCCCTACAGAATTGATTCGCTACGCGATTGAAACGTCATTAGTGGTTATTAAGACTTAAAACAAAAAAAGCCCTCTGAAATCTCCGAAGGCTTTTCATTTCTAAAAAAGTATTTTATAAAGCTGGGTCTGGAGCTTCCTGTACATCGGCATAAATGTATAGGTTGCGAACTCGTGGTTCCGTGTTTGAAGTAATCGCAACCGTTTTGGTTTGTTTACCCATTTGTGTTCCAGGCGAATATTTAACTTTTATTTCTCCAGTTTGACCAGGAAGTATAGGAGCTTTTGGATAGTCTGGTACAGTACAACCGCAGCTACCTTGTGCATTTTCAATTAACAAAGGCTCAGAGCCCGTATTGGTAAATGTGAATACAAAATCGTTTTCTGAATGTTGTTTAACTTGCCCAAAATCGTGCTCTTCTGTTTCAAAGTTTACCGTAGTGTTTGCAAACTGACTTTTATTAGCAGAAGGGTCGTTGTTTGCAGGGAACTTAGCATTATCCGCTTTTAGCGGATTCGTTTGCAAGTCTGGTTGTGCAGTTGGAGTTTGCGGCGTAGTTGCAGTTCGACCTATTTGCGGACGTTTTCTAGTTTTTTTTGGCGACTTAAAAAAAGTACCGTAAACCAATGTTCCGGTTAAAATAGCAAGTAATACAATCTTTACTGTTTCTTTCCAATCGTTCATTTTCATTCTATTTATATTTTACATTCAGTTCATCAAAGGTATTATTTGATAACAACTCAACCGCTTTTATAAAGGTGTCATCTTGCGTATTTATGGTTTGGAAATACGAACCCGCGTTGTACAATCCACGAGCAATGTACGCTTTAAGTAAATTGGTTATTTCACCTCTTGATTTTTCTAAGTCTTCTTCTGATTTTTCAATTTTTTTCTTTTCTGCATATTCCACAAAATCGTTGAGCAATTCATCGTTAACTTCAAACTCTTTCTGAAAAGTGTATTTATCCGGAAACGCTTGAAGCAACTTTTTTCGCCTTTTATCTAAGTAACTAAGCGAGTAGGTATTAAAAGTTCCCTTTCTTAAAAGCGTCATGTAATAGTCTGATCGTTTACTGGTATCAATTGGCACAAATACATCGGGCATAATGCCGCCTCCACCATATACAACTCTACCATTTATCTTGGTTTTAAACTTTAATGAGTCGGGCAAATCAATACTATCAGCATTGGTTAACTGCCCACTTTTAAAGCGCTCATTTATGTCGTTACGGTATGCTTTGGTTCCTTTATCGTATGGCTTTTGAATGCATCGCCCAGCAGGTGTGTAATATCTTGAAATGGTTAATCTAAATTCTGAACCATCAGGCAACGGAAATGGTTTTTGCACCAATCCTTTTCCAAAAGTTCTTCTACCAACAATTAAACCCCTATCCCAATCCTGAATAGCCCCAGAGACAATTTCACTGGCACTTGCAGAACCTTCGTCAACCAGCACAATTAGTTTTCCTTTTTTGAATGTGCCGCTGGGGCTAGAGTACGTTTCGTCATTGCGCATGGCTCGTCCTTGGGTATAAACAATCATCTTTTGTTTGTCTAAAAATTGATCGGCCAATCCAATGGCAGTGCTTAAGTATCCGCCGCCGTTTCCTCTCAGGTCTAAAATTAAATCTTCCATACCATCTTTTTCAAGTTGAGCAAGTTGTTGATTGAATTCTGCAACTGTATTTCTGGCGAATCTTGTCACTTTTACGTAGCCAATTTTGTCGTTCACCATGTACCCTTCTTCAACACTGTAAATGGGTATTTTATCTCTTTTAATATCAAAGCTCAATAGTTCGGACTCACCATTTCTTTTTATGCCAACGTTTACAACCGTTCCTTTGGGTCCTCTTAACAGTTTTACTACATCACTATTGGTTATTCCTGTTCCGGCTGCGGTATCTTTCTCTATGGTAACAATTTTGTCGCCACTCATAACGCCTAACTTTTCACTAGGCCCTCCAGTTATAGTCGATACAACCAGTATGGTGTCCATAAAGATGTTGAATTGAATTCCAACACCTTCAAACTTTCCTTGAAGAGGCTCATTCATCTTTTGTTTGTCCTTTTTAGGAATGTAAACAGAGTGCGGATCTAAATCCGACAGCAAACGCGCAATTGCGTCATCCACCATTTTCATTTCGTTAACCGAATCAACATATACGGTAGAAACTACATTCATTAAGTGATTGAACTTTTGATTGGCTAGTTGCGCATCACTTTGTTGTTGTGCAACTGTATTTTGATTGGTAATAAGTAAAACGGAAAGGCTTAATTGTAATAATTTTATTCGATTCATCTTTTGATTTTAGCTACACAAAGATAGTACCGAGTTGCTGCGTTGCTTTGTAACATCCTTTCTATTCGATAAGGATTGTTAATGGTGTTTTAATGATAAAATGCGCGTAAGATTGGCGTTTGTGCATTCATATCACTTTTTAAATCTAATTGATTCCGTTCGTCATCTTAACAAAAAGTAAATCTGATACTTAATCTCTAAGATTACTTTTGCCGAGTAAAATAAACCTGTGAAAAACTTCATTCTCATGATGGTTGTGTTGATTATTTCGACGACCATACTAGCTCAAAAAAAAGAAACCTTAAGCGGCTATATCCGTGATGCAGAAACTGGTGAGGAAATGATTGGAGCCACCGTTTTTATCAAAGAGCTAAAAACTGGCGGAACAGCTAATATTTACGGTTTTTACTCCATTTCGGTTCCACCGGGACAATACACTATAGAGTATAGTTTTTTAGGAAATCAAACCGTAACCAAACAAGTTGATTTAACCCAAAGTGTTACGCTAAATGTTGAGCTGCCCAAAAATTCTGAGAGCCTTAAAATGGTGGAAGTTGTTGGTGAAGCCGAAAACCAGAATGTGGAGGAGGTGCAAATGAGCACCGTGAATATGAAAATGGAAACCATAAAAAAAATTCCAGCATTAATGGGAGAGGTTGATGTTATTCGAGCCATTCAATTATTGCCAGGAGTGCAAAGTGGTGGTGAAGGCAGTACAGGCTTTTTTGTTAGAGGTGGAGGCTTAGATCAAAACCTAATTCTATTAGATGAAGCTCCAGTGTATAACGCTGCACATTTATTCGGTTTTTTTAGTGTGTTTAATCAAGACGCAATTAAAAATGCCGAATTGTATAAAGGTGGTATTCCTGCAAGATACGGAGGAAGATTATCTAGTGTGCTGGACGTGAGAATGAAAGAAGGAAACTCGAAAGAAACTAAAGTAAGTGGCGGAATTGGATTAATTAGTTCTCGTTTAACCGTGGAAGGCCCACTTATTAAAGACAAAGTTTCTTATATAGTTTCAGGAAGAAGAACTTATGGCGATATATTTCTGGGATTGTTACCAGACGATAATCCAGCTAAAGAAGCGGAATTATTTTTCTATGATTTAAATGGAAAAGTAAATTGGCGAATTAACGACAAGAATCGCGTTTTCATTTCGGCTTACACCGGAAGAGATGTTTTAGGTGCTTCAGATTTGTTTAAGTTAGGTTGGGGAAATCAGACGGTTACTGCTCGTTGGAATCACATTTTTTCAGATAAAATTTTCTCGAATTTCACGGGGATTTATTCCAATTTTAACTACAACTTGGGCGTTCCTTCGGGGCCAAACGAGTTCTTGTGGACGAGTAAAATTATCAATTACAGTTTTAAGAACGATTATACATGGTACTTGAATACCAACAACACCATTAAGTTTGGAATACAATCAACCTACCACACTTTTGTGCCGGCTATTATTGAACCAGGCGAGGAGAATGATGCTTTTAATCGATTAGAGTTCTTCAACCGTTTTGCGCTGGAGAATGCGGTTTACGTGAGCAACGAACAAAAAATTGGCGCTTTGTGGACCTTCCAATATGGACTCAGATTCACCACTTTTAGCAATATTGGAAGAGATACCGTTTACACGTACGATGAGAACTACAACAACACTGGTTTTGATGCATACGAACCCGGAGACATTTATAACACGTTAAATAATTTAGAACCAAGATTGGCTATTAAATATACGTTAAACGATGTTAGTTCTATCAAAGCGTCATACAATAGAACGGCGCAATACCTTCACTTAGCATCAAACTCAACTGGTGGTGCACCGTTAGATGTTTGGATGCCAAGTTCAACCAACACAGCGCCAGGTTTGGCGGATCAAGTTGCAGTAGGGTATTTCAGAAACTTAAAAAACAACACCTACGAAACTTCAGTAGAGGTGTATTACAAAGAACTTCAAAATCAGATTGACTTTGCCGATAACGCTAATATTTTGTTGAATAAACAACTGGAAGGAGTTATTAGACAAGGTAGCGGACAGTCTTATGGTGCTGAGTTTTTTGTAAGAAAAAATAAAGGAGATTTAACCGGTTGGGTTTCTTATACGTTGAGTAGAGCATTACGAACTGTTGCTGATATCAATAACGGTAAAACCTATTTTGCAAACTACCACCGACCACACAGTATTAGTATTGTTGGTACATATGCCGTCAACAAAAAGATTGATTTATCAGCTACATGGGTGTACAACACCGGTGCTCGAATTACCGCTCCAACCGGACGATTGGATTATGGAGGGGAAGTGATTCCAGTTTATTCGGATAGAAACGAATCCAAAATGCCCGATTACCATAGAGGGGATATTGGAATGAATTGGAA
>CBFICO010000075.1:0-11795 GCA_965661115.1 Salibacteraceae bacterium | reverse complement strand
AATGCAGAAAAATATATTGCTTTAGCAAGAGAAGACATGCAGAACCAAAGTTATTCAATGGCTATTCAGCGCTTAAATTTTGCGATAAAAGCAAAACCCTATCTACTCGACTCCTATTTTTTGAGAGCCTCTGCTAAATACCGGTTGGGAGATTATAAAGGCGCTACAGAAGATTATACACAATGCATCAGAATAAACCCACTTAGCGCTGCATCATTCCAAAATCGAGGCATTGCAAGGTCTATGTATAACGATCATTTTGGAGCTATAGAAGATTATAAACTCGCCTTAAAGATTGACCCTTTAAATTACTTTCTGTTTGTTCAAAAAGCCAACAGCGAAATACAACTCGAATTCTACGAAGACGCCTTAAAATCTGCTGAAAAGGCAATGAACATCAACCCATTTTTAGAGTCGGGCTATTTGTTACGCGGAATAATTCTTAATCAGTTAGAAGAGTATGAAAAAGCAATAAGCGATTTTGATAAAGCAATCGAGGTCTCTCCCGCCAATGCCGAGCCTTGGTTGCGCAAAGCAGTTGCGCATCACGCTCTATTACAAGCTAAAACTGCTCTATCCGATTGTGACTCTGCCATTGCATTAGATTCTACTTCTTCTCTGGGCTTTTTTATCAAGGCAAATATCTATGCCGACCAGCTTGATTACCAAAAGGCAGAAGAAAATTATTCCAAGGTGATTGACTTAAACCCAAGTAATGCTTTGGCATTTTACAACAGAGGAAACGTAAGGGTTTTACTCGATAAATACGAAAATGCAGCTTATGATTATTCAAGAGTTATCGATATAAATCCGGATAATATTTTAGCTCATTACAACTTGGCGCTTACCTATCATAAAATGGATAGGTACAAACTGGCAGAAGAGGAATACACAGCTGTTATTGAACTATACCCCGACATGGAAGATGCGTGGTTTAACCGCGCTTTTATACGCAGAAAATTAGGGAATGAAGCAGGAGCACAACTGGACTTTATAAAAGGAAACAGCATAAGAGGAAAAAACCGCGAAAAGGAATTTAACCTAGAAGAGGAAGAAGTACTAAAGCGTTTTACAAAAATGGATGCCGATTTTTATCATCCAAACTTTAACGAGGATGAACAAAGACTGGTGTTGCTCACAGTTCCCTTTTTTGAGATTAAAAACACTGCCTACAGTTCCATAGAGAAAACGCATTTATACTACAATACGGAAGTGATTAATGAATTCAATTCGGACCACAAAAACCTTCCCTATTTTTACGTCACCAATTTCTTACTAAATGAAAACAACGAGCCTGTAAGCAACCGAAAAAAAGAGTACAATACGTGGTTAAACGATAATCAAAAAGACGAAAGAGCTTATTTGTGGCAAGCTACTAATTATAAGCAAGATTTCGATTTTAATAACGCTATTGCCACCTATGATACGATGATTGAAAATTATCCAAACGCTGCGTTGGCTTATTTTAATAAAGCCAATACTATGCTCGATTTACTTGAACTCCTGCTAAAACTAGAAACCGGAAAAGGTGATTTTATTGATGCAGGAGAAGAAATAAAAGCGCAAGAGCTAAAGGATATGGAAACGCTAAATCTAAAGCTGAGTGAAATTGAGCAATTGTACGATAAAGCCATAAGCTTAGAACCCGGTTTTTACTATGCTTGGTTTAATAAAGCAATAGTTTTGGCTGAACAACGCGAGTTTGAACGTTCGGTTGATGCATATACAAAAGCCATAAAAATCAATGAAGAGTTTAAGGAAGCATATCTAAACAGAGGTTTAAGTTATCTGTTTTTAGACAATCCTAAAAAGGCTTGTAATGACTTAAGTAAAGCAGGAGAGTTAGGAATGAACGAGGCTTATAACATCATAAAAAAATACTGCAAGTAAATGCCACTAATAGATAATATAGGAAAGCAACTGAAAGGTACGATTCAGCTTCCGCTGTCTAAAAGCATTTGCAATAGGGCAATAATTTTAGCAGCTTTATCCAATAATAAACTGGAGATTGTAGAACATTCCAATGCCAACGACTCAGAAGTATTGCTCCGCGGAATAAAAAAAGACCAGAACAAAATAAATGTTGAAGATGCAGGCACAGCTATGCGCTTTTTAACCGCCTATTATGCCTTTTCTGGAAAACAAGTAGTATTGGAAGGTACCAAAAGAATGCATCAACGTCCAATAAAGCCTTTGATAGGTGCATTAAATGAACTAGGCACCAACATCGAATACCTAGAAAACGATGGTTTCCCTCCTATTAAAATTTACCCAGTTGCTAAACCTTCAAAAAATCTAGTAAAAATTAAAGCTAACATCAGTAGTCAGTTTATTAGTGCCTTATTGCTTATAGCCTCTAAATTCACAGAGGGGTTGACCATAGAATTGGAAGGAGAAATTGCCTCTAAGCCTTATCTTGATATGACATTAAACATATTGAATCAAGTCGGGATAGAATCAAACTTTTCAAATAAAACCATATCAGTTTTTCCGACCGAAATCCAACAAAAAAAACTAGCAATAGAGGCTGACTGGTCGGCGGCAAGCTATTTCTACGGAATGTTTGCATTAAGCTCTTCAACCGAACTTGAGCTCAATGGCTTGCATGAAAACTCTCTACAAGGTGACGCTATTATTGCTCAATGGGCAGAAGAGTATTTTGGCATTCTAACTGCCTATACACCAAAAGGCGTAGCGCTCACCAAAAATATACACCACCCTGTTCCAAATTACATTACAATTGATTTTTCAGACTACCCCGATCTTGCACAAACCATGATAGTGCTTTGCGCTGGGCTTGGAATTAACATAAAAGCTACGGGACTTGCATCGTTAAACATAAAAGAAACCAACCGAATATCAGCATTGAAAAATGAATTAAAAAAATTATCCGTAGAAGTAGATACTGGAAAAGATTTTATTGAGCTATCCGACCAAATTATACCAATCGAAAATCCTGTTTCGATTTCTACCTATAAAGACCACCGCATGGCTATGGCCTTTTCAATGTTATCCTTTATTCAACCAATAAGCATTGATGAACCAGAAGTCGTAAGTAAGTCTTTTCCCGATTATTTTGAAGAACTAAATAAACACGTAGATTAAAATGAGCACAAATCGACTAAGTTTGCTAAACAAAACCACTTGAGAATGAAATTAAAATATGCCTTTTTGGCCTTGATAATAGTTACATTAGCATTTACCGCTTGCAAAAAAGACCAAACTTGTACATGTACCACTTCAAAAACAGCAACCGCCGACGGTGAACCATTCCCATTGTATTCTCCTACCTCTGAGGTCAACTCTTATGAGAAAAAACTAAAAGACAGCGAGCGTGCCGAATGGTGCGATAGCTACGAAGACTCTGCTAGCTATAACGGTTTTAAGGACGGATTTAACTTCCTAGTTTTTGAAAAAACGGAATGCTCGATATAACTGCTATTTAATTGAAAGAACAACCTTGAAACAACTCCTGTATATTTCGTTTCTTCTTTTTTCATGTGCATTTATAAGCTGCAAGAAAAGCGGTTGCACAAATTACTTTGCGGAAAATTATGACCCTGAAGCTAGTAAAGATGACGGTTCGTGCATTTTAAAAGGTGAAATGTACTTTTATTTTTCTGCTATTGCAACAAAATCTGTACCCGCGGAAGTAGAGCTTATTCTTGATGGAATTTCAATTGGCAATTTAGTTAACCCCGGAAATAACGTATTTACTCCTTTTTTTGGTCTGAGTTATACTGAACCCGAAAGTTGCGGAAGTAGCGAAGGTTTATCTGTGAAGAAAGAAGTAGGCTCACATAAGTTAGTCGTATTAGGAGATAATTATTCAGATACAATACACATTAACAATAACATTACTTGCGATGCAGTAAGTATTAATGGAGAATCACTTTTGGTATTTTGAAAAAGTTCTTTTCAAATACCGCAGCTTTATTTTTGTTCTTGAACCTTGTAGGACAAGAATCAAATTCGTTTGTATCAAATAATAGATTCGTGCGAATTGATTTCTGTTTATCATTTCCGCTAGGAGATTTTAAAAGCACTAGTAATTTCAACCATGGACATGCAGAAAATGGAGGATCTATTTCAATAGGATACTTTGGTGGATTAAAGAAGGATGATTTTAGTTTAGCTATTGGAGGAAAAATAGGGTTTATAGGCTTTTCAAGAAATGACCAAACTAAACTACAGTTTATTGAAGAAAGCCTTGGCTCACAGCATTTTATAACTCCTAGTAACGATAGATCTTTTACAAACGGGTTTATTGCCAAAGGTAAGTTTGGGTTTACCAAAAGATTAGGAAAGCACAAACACGGGTTATTAGCCGTATCTGGTGACATAGGCGGGTATAGAATGAAACCTGCCGGTATCACCTTTACTGCTACAAAAGGGTTTAACTCATTTACCGAAAGCATCTCTCCAGACCCAAGTTTTGGATTAGTTTCTGGTTTAACCACAGATTATGTGATTTTTTTGGATGAATTGTTTGGCTTTACTTTCGGAATAGAATATAACGTTGGATTAACCCAAGTAAAAAACACTGGCTACAGACTTCATTATTGGATGCCGAAAATCGGATTTGTCTTTTAAGTAACATCATATTCTATAAATCAATATGTTTGATTTACGAAACATTAAAAAACAACGCAAAATGAAAAAACTATCAATTGCCCTTGGTTGCCTTATGGCTCTAGGATTCTCATCTTGTAAAAAAGAATACACTTGTACGTGTACAACTACTGTTACTGACCCATTTTTTGGACTACCTATTCCAACAGATGAAGCGCCAGTTGAGTACACTGAAAAGAAAAAGAAAGACGAAAAGGATGCTTGGTGCGAAAGCTATGAGAGCTCTACACAAATCCCTAGTGGAACTGGTGGACTTTTAGGAACAGCAACAGTTACACAAGCAACTACTTGCACGGTAAAAGAAAACTAGTAACTAATACATTCAATAAGAAGCCTGCATGTTTTTCATGCGGGCTTTTTTTTGTTCTAATCAGCTAAAAACCACCAACAACCAACCGAAGCAAATCCCTACTTTTGCAGCCATGCAACCCAATAAAAAAGTAGCATTTTATACTCTTGGCTGTAAGCTCAATTTTTCTGAGACATCTAGCATTGCTAAGTCCTTTAATGAGCAAGGATTTGCTACTGTAGATTTTTCTGAATCGGCTGATTGTTATGTAATTAACACCTGCAGTGTTACGGATAACGCAGATAAAAAATGCAGGAACATTGTACGTAAAGCACTTAGAACAAATCCTGCGGGGTTTATAATTGTAGTGGGTTGTTATGCTCAGCTAAAACCAGAAGAAATAAAATCTATCGAAGGCGTGGATTTAGTATTGGGGGCCAACGAAAAATTTAACGCACTTGAGCATATCGAATCGCTAGAGAAAAAAGCTGAAGGAATTGCACTCTACGATAAAATAGGTAAGGTAAAAGAATTCTACCCTTCCTTTTCGTCTGGTGACAGAACCAGAAGTTTTCTAAAAATTCAAGATGGTTGCGATTATTTCTGCGCATTTTGTACCATTCCACTAGCCAGAGGCAGAAGTAGAAGCAATACCATTGAAGAGACCATAAAAACTGCGAAAGAAGTTGCACAAACTGAGGCTAAAGAGGTAGTAATTACTGGTGTAAACATTGGCGATTTTGGTAAAGGCACCGAAGAGACTTTCTTTGACTTGGTTAAAGAGTTGGATCAAGTTGAAGGTATTGATCGATATAGAATATCTAGCATAGAACCAAACCTACTAAGCGATGATATCATTGAATTTGTAAGCCAATCGAAACGTTTTGTGCCGCATTTTCACATACCGCTACAAAGTGGATCAGATAAGTTGCTTACGGCAATGCGAAGAAAATACCTATCCGATTTATATCGTAATCGAGTAGCGTTAATTAAAAAACTTATGGCCGATGCTTGTATCGGTGTTGATGTTATTGTCGGGTTCCCAGGTGAAACTGATGACGAGTTTCAAATAACGTATGATTTTCTACTTAAGTTGGATGTTTCTTACTTGCATGTGTTTTCTTACTCGGAGCGAGATAACACAACCGCACTAAGAATTGACGAAATTGTACAAATGCAAAAACGTAATGAACGCAGCAAACGCTTGCGCATTCTTTCGTCAAAAAAGAAACGACAATTCTACGAATCGCAAATTGGGACTGAGCATACTGTACTTTGGGAAGCAACTGAAGAAGAAGGTATGATGAGTGGATTCACGGAAAATTATGTAAAGGTTCAAATTCCTTTTGATGCTAAAAAAGTGAATAAAACAGACCGAGTTGTATTGGATAAAATTGACGGAAATGGAAATGTTCTGGTTACCGTTTTAGAACCCGTTACTGTATAATGGATTACCAAAAAATTTGCGAACAAGTAAACGAATTGAGTCGCAACGTAGGCGAACGCATCCTGCAAGAACGAGCATCTTTTAACCAAGATGATATTGAAATAAAAGGACTGCACAATTACGTAACGCATTTAGATAAGCTATCGGAACAGCTACTCGTTAATGGTTTGTCAGAAATACTCCCAGAGGCGGGCTTTATTGCTGAAGAAGGTACGTCCACAAAAAAGGGCGAACGTTTCAATTGGATAATCGACCCCATTGATGGCACAACAAATTTTATTCACGGTATACCGCTTTACTGCATCAGCATTGCCTTACAAAAGTTTGACGAATTGGTGGTAGGTATGGTGCTAGAAGTAAGCGGCGGTGAACAGTTTTACACTTGGAAAAACTCCAAAGCTTACTTAAACGGAACTGAAATTTCGGTTTCTAACCAAAACGATGAGCATTTATCTCTTCTGGCAACGGGATTCCCATATCACGATTACGAGGAAGTGGATGAATATTTAGACCTACTTAAACACTTTATGAAAACTACCAGCGGTTTGCGTCGCTTGGGCTCAGCAGCGCTAGACTTAGCCTATGTAGCTTGTGGACGCGTTGAAGGTTTTTACGAATACGGTCTTAATCCTTGGGATGTAGCCGGTGGAGCCCTTATAGTTCAGCAAGCAGGCGGAACCGTTTCAGATTGGAGAAATGGTAAGGATTACCTCTTCGGGAAAACCATTTTGGCCGATAACACCCAACTACACAGCAACTACCTTAAAGCAATTCAACAATACTTTTAATATGGTTAAACCTGTTGCCTTAGTAACCGGTGGAGCTGGGTTTATTGGATCTCACGTAGCTCAAGAGCTTATCAATAAAGGAATTGAAGTAATTATTCTTGATGATCTATCCGGTGGATTCAAACGAAATATTCCTGCTTCGGCAACATTCTTAAAAGGCTCAATTACAGATTCAGGATTGATTCATGAGCTCTTTACCCAACACAAAATCGATTATGTTTTTCACTTAGCAGCCTACGCAGCAGAAGGATTAAGTCATTTTATCCGGAAATTCAATTACAGCAACAACGTTATTGGGTCGGTAAACCTCATAAACGCCTCGGTAAAAAACAACATAAAACAGTTTGTGTTTACCAGCAGCATTGCAGTTTATGGTTCAGGGCAAATTCCATTTACTGAAGCAACCACTCCCCAACCTGAGGATCCGTACGGCATTGCCAAGTATACGGTAGAACTGGATTTAAAAGCGGCACACCAACAATTTGGATTGAATTACACTATTTTTCGGCCACACAATGTTTATGGCATAAGGCAAAACCTATCCGATCCTTATCGGAACGTTATAGGCATATTTATGCGAAGTATGCTCAACAATCAACCCCTACCCGTTTTTGGTAATGGGGAACAAACAAGGGCGTTTACTCCTATTAATACAGTAGTGGATCAAATCTGCGAAAGCATTAAAAACCCTTCCTGTTTAAACCAAATAATTAATACGGGGCATGATTACGCTATATCCATAAATAACTTGATTAAAACATTATCTGAAATAGCTGAGCTGAAACTTGAAGTTAAACACCTAGAAGCCAGAAACGAAGTGTTGAACGCTGTTTCCGATCACACTAGAGCCAATAATACTTTTAAAAACCTACCGAACACCACAATTGAGGAGGCATTGCTAGAAATGTGGCAATGGGCAAAGCAATTGGATATTGCTCCTCCTAAAAAGTTTGAAGAAATTGAGTTGGAGAAGTACATGCCGACAAATTGGCGATAGACCTAATCTGAAACTAATTTGAATTATAAGTAATTTGTATTGAGCTACGTAATTCTCAGCTTGACTGGGAATCTCAGGTTTTATTTTAATGCGATAAGACAAAACCACAGAAGTCGTAAAAGTATTATTTCTTTTGCATCCCTCATTTTCGTAATTTCAACCTCAAAATTCAACTTATGCAAAAGCAGTTTTACCTTACGGTATTCATTTCTTTTTTATCCTTATTGAGTCTAGCTCAAACCAAAATTAATGGTGTAGTAAATGCTTATGCTGCAGTGTCCGAATTGGACGAATTTTCGGTCACGGTGGACAATTCCAACTCTTTCTCAAGCAATGATTTAGTACTTATTATTCAAATGAAAGGTGCTACAATTGATGAAACACTTTCTAAAGATTTTGGTACTATTACCGCACTTAATGGTGCAGGTCAATACGAATTCCAATGTGTATGCAGTGTTGATGGTAATCGGGTTTATTTCAAAAATTGCTTGCTGAACGATTATGATAAAGTTGGTGCAGTGCAGTTAATAAAATTGGCTGAATACGCCAATACAGAAATAGAAAGTATGTTTAGCGTTAAAAGTTATACTGCCGCCAACACAGTTTCTGGTATTGATGGTGCGGCGGTGTATTATGTTGATGGCCAAGGAACTTATTGGTCTACCTCTTATGATTCTAATACAACACAGCCAAACTGGTCCTTTGCAATTACAAGCCATACAGCGCTTACCAACGATAGTTTTGCTAAATACTTAACCGAAGCAACTTTCTCTTGCACTTTGTATGATAGTAATGGAAACACAAAAACACTTACCAACGGCTCTATTAAAAGTAGAAGCGTTCAATGTATCAATCTACCGTAATGACGGAGACTAGAAACTAACTCATCAAATGCATAAGAGAATACAAAAACAGGAGCTCGGTTTATTTTCATTGGCTCTTGTATTAGTTTCCCTGCTCTACACCATCTATTTCCTGTTGATAGGTAAACCAGTATTCGGCTCCAACGATGATATAGGTATTCAAATGATTTTATCTGGGGTTTGGGCAGCACCAGAACCATCGGTTGATGCACTTTACGCCAATTATTTATTAGGGCATTTAATCGTTCCACTTTTTAAAGCTTTCCTAGACAGGCCTTGGTATGTGTACTTCTTGCTAAGCGCTCAAATACTTGGCTTTTCAACATTACTATACGCCAATTGGCGGTTGCGTTTTAATATTTGGTCAATAATTCTAGGTGCATTGGTGGTTTTTGGTACTATGATGCCCGCTATATGGCATTTTCAGTTCACCATCATTTCGTTAGTAGTTATTGCTTCTGGAATATTACTCTTTCTTTCGGCTAAAACACAACCAGCCAAAAGCAAAACATCCCAATTAGCTATCTTGTCGTATAGCGCTGTATTGGTTGTTTTAGGAACCCTTATTCGTTATAATTCAGGCTTAATAATAGGTGCAGCACTAGGCCCATTTGTAGCAGTAAAAGGCTTCTTATGGTTAGTTCAACATCATAAACTTAATGATATAAAAAAGGGTGCTAGCACTATTTTATCTGTTTTGGTGGTTTTATCGGTTGTTTATGTTTTAAGACAACTCGATAGACAGCACTATAAAAACAACCCAAACTGGGAAGAATGGGTGGATATAAATATTGCCAAATCCCAATTTATCGATTACGATTTCTTGCGTTACTCCGAAAAAACCAAGCCTTATTACGATAAAATTGGTTGGACAAAAAACGATGCGCATTTAATTTGCTCGTGGCAATACCTAGACCCTAAAATTTATAGCCGAGACAATTTAATGACGATGTATAATTCCTTGAGCGCTTGGCGAGGAATAGAAAATTTGGAATCATCGCAGTTTGAAGAATATGAATTTACCTTCAGTCAAGTTTCAACCGATGCTTTACGATACATAGAAGATTGTTCGTTTATCCCATGGTTAATTCTTATCATCTTGTTTTTGATGTTCAACACCTGGAGAAATAAAATTGCTTTGTTAGTGCTTGTCTCCACATTTTTGGCCCTATCCGGTTATTTGGTTTTTGGATTGGAGCGTTATCCATTCAGAATTATTATTAGTCTTTGGATGGTGTTTACTTGGGCATTGTTTCTATTAAAATCTTGTGACAATGAAAACAAGCATATTGGTGATTACAAACACTTTATGCGCTTAGGTGGAGCTTTTATTATTCTGCTTACGGCGCAAGAATATTTTAGAGAAGATGTAAAAATTGCACATGAAAAATACACAGAGGCTAAGCTGGAACAAATTGAACTGACCAAAAAGCTAGAACGCTGGGCAAGTGTAATTCCAGAAAAAGGAGTACTTTATATAATTGGCTCAACTTTCCAATACGAAAAACACTTGCCTCTTAATTCGTTACGCAGCTTTAATAAAATTAAAAATGTTGTTTCGGCAGGCTGGAATAACCATTCTCACAATCAGAAACTAGTAATTGAAGCTTTGGATATGTCTCCTAACTTTTACGAAAGTGCCATAAAACGAGAGGATATCTATTTTTTAATTCGAGAAAATCATCAAATTACCAAAGGCGAACTCAATTATTTGCGTACCTATTACAACGAACATCACAAGGTTCAATTATTTGCAGAGCCTGTTGAAAACCAAACGGATATTGGCAAGCTTTCCTTTACACCGTTAGATTCCATCACAACTAATGCACCAGAACTGCTATCGCGTTTTGAAGAAAAAAAAGGTAGCTAACACCCTATTTACTTAAACAAAACATAGATTTAAGATAGGGTGTAGAATTAAACCTACCTTTGGAGCATAATTTTTTAAATAATATCATGAATAAAGGAACAGTAAAGTTCTTTAATGAAACTAAAGGTTTTGGTTTTATTACAGAAACAGAGACGAACAAAGAGTACTTCGTACACGTAACAGGTTTAATCGATCAAATCAAAGATGGAGACGAAGTAGAGTTCGAGCTTAAAGAAGGTAGAAAAGGTCTTAACGCAGTAAATGTAAAAGCTGCTTAATATATTTTTTTGAATCATTAAGTAAAGCCCTGATTAGTTCGCTAATCGGGGCTTTTTGTTTTTAAAATATTTCAACACGCCAAATTTTGGTATAATGACTTTTTATTTTTGAAAGCTATTCGAAACATACACTATGCCCGATAAAATATCTTGCCCCAATTGTAGTCACGATTTTGACGTAGAAGAAGCCCTAGCGGGTAAAATAGAAGCTCATTTTAAAAAAGAGTTTGAGCAAAAACTGGCCGAACAATCCAAACGTTTTTCTAACGAGCGAGCAGAACTTGAAAAAGAACGCGAGGCATTTAAGCAAGCAAAAGAGCGCGAAAATGAGTTGTTTGTAGAAAAACTCAACCAAAAACTGGAACAAGAAAAAAAGAAGGTGGAGGCTGCAGCTCAAGAATCGGTAGCGGCTAAAATGAAAGCACTGCAAGAAGAAAACGAAAAACGAAAAAACGAAAACCGTATCCTTCAAGAAAAGGAAGTTACGCTGCTTAAAAAAGAGCAGGCCTTAATTGAGCAGCAAGAGCAGTTGGCGTTAAAGACCGAAAAAGAAATGCTGCAACGCCAGCAAGAGATTGAAGAAAAAGCGCGTAAAAAAGAGCGCGAGAATTTTGAACTAGAAAAAGTAAAG
>CBFICO010000074.1:0-11874 GCA_965661115.1 Salibacteraceae bacterium | reverse complement strand
TATTAAAAGCACTTGCAATCGTACGAGAAATGCATGATGCAATTGGGCAAGTATTCTTGTAACTCTTCTTGCACTTCTCTTTTAACTGGGTTTACGCGCATGTCAATTTCTTGCAAACCCGGCATATCTTGAATTTCATCTGGTAAAATAACCAACCTGTTTGCCCAAATATCCAATATCTCCAACTCTTGGAGCTCGCTAATGTTTTTATGAATTTCCCACAAGTAATTGTTGCTTGCTCTTAATATCAGCAGATGTTTTAATTCACCAATTACAGCTGGTATGTAGTCAATTTCGTTGCGATTTAAAATCAACACTCTAAGGTTTTTAAGCTGACCTAATTCAGGCGGAAGCGTGTCAATTTTATTTCTGGTTAAATCTAGGTATTGTAGGTTAGATAAAGATAAAACCGCTGGAGGGATTTCCTTTAGCTTTTGCTTTTTTAGTTCTAAACGAATAGTTTGCTCTGGTTTTTTTAATGCTGCTTCAAGTGATGTAAAAACCTTAACAGTGTCAAGCTCTTCGAGAGTAAGTAATTGCTGAGCGCTTATAGAAAGGCTAAACGTTAAGCTAAGCAAGCAAAGTTTCGCACTTAGCTTTATCAAATTCCAATTGTTCTTTAAGCTGCTCAAAGTTGTCGAATTTTTTTTCCTCTCTTATTTTCTCTATCAGTCGAAGCGTTATATGCTGCCCATACAAATCTCTATCCAAATCAAAGATATGTACTTCTATTGTTTGCTGTCCATTATCCTCAACGCTCGGTCGAACGCCTATGTTTAGCATACCTTTTAAAGGTTGAACTTCAAGTATAACCTCCACTGCATAAACGCCATTAGCAGGAATTATTTTATATCTATTTTTTAAATCTAGATTAGCTGTTTTAAAACCAAGTTTTCGGCCAATTCCTGCACCTTTCACTACCTCACCGGATAATAAAAATGGATAACCCAAATAGTGGTTAGCAGTTCTCATATCTCCAGACTCTATGGCATTTCTAATTTTTGTAGAGCTCACCCTTGTCTCTTCAAACTCCTGTGCTTCAATCTGCTCTACCTCAAAACCATAAAGGTTTGCTAACTCAACCAAATCGTCAAAACTTCCTTCGCGGTTTCTTCCAAAATGATGGTCGTATCCCATAATGAGCTTTTTAACTCCAAGCTTATTCACTAAAATGTCTCGTACAAACTCAACCGAATTTAGTCTAGAGAACTCTCTATCAAACGGATGAACAATTAGATGGTCCAGTCCAGTTTTATCCAACAATTCAATTTTTTCATCCTGAGTATTCAACATTTTTAGATCGTTATTATCTGGAAATAACACCATTCTAGGATGAGGATAAAAAGTGAGTAAAACCGATTCACCTTTCATTTTTTGAGCTTCATCTTTTAATCGATTTAGTATAAAAGAATGCCCCAAATGCACACCATCAAACGTTCCTACAGTAGCAACTAGGTTATCTCTTGCATCAAACTCCTGAATATTGGAATAAACTTTCAAAGAAAAAAGGTCGCTTTTTTGTTAACGATTATTTATAATTAAATACTTCAAAATCAACACTTTAAACAAGTAATTAACATTGAAATTTCACGCCCCAAAAATAGGCAAGAATAAATATTAAATACCCTATAAGTTTTACAAACGAATATTATACTTTTGCCGCAGATTTTAACACACGGATTTTTAACTATTTATTCCAAAAAAATGTCTACACAAGTAGGGAAAATTTCACAGATAATCGGACCAGTAATCGACGTAACCTTTGACACTGAAGGAACTGAGCTTCCAAATATTTATGATGCACTTACCGTAAAAACACATGCAGGTAACACAATTGTACTTGAGTGCCAACAGCACATTGGTGAAGATACCATTAGAGCAATCTCTATGGAAGCTACTGACGGATTAAGAAGAGGTGTTGAAGTAACAGCAACTGGGGCGGCAATCAAAATGCCTATAGGTGATGAAATTAACGGTCGCCTTTTTAACGTGGTTGGTGATACAATTGACGGAATTGGCGATATAGACAAATCAAACGGAAGCCCTATTCACAGAGAAGCTCCAAGATTTGAAGATTTATCTACTGCCTCTGAGGTGCTTTTTACAGGTATTAAAGTAATTGACTTAATTGAGCCTTACTCTAAAGGGGGTAAAATTGGATTGTTTGGTGGTGCTGGTGTTGGTAAAACAGTACTTATTCAGGAGTTAATCAACAACATTGCAAAAGGACACGATGGTTTATCTGTTTTCGCGGGTGTTGGTGAAAGAACTCGTGAAGGAAACGATTTACTTCGTGAGATGTTAGAATCTGGAATTATCAAATATGGTGATGATTTCATGGAATCAATGGAAAAAGGTGGTTGGGACGTTTCTAAAGTTGACGCAGCTCAGCTCAGAGAATCTAAAGCAGCATTCGTTTTCGGACAGATGAACGAACCTCCAGGAGCACGTGCTCGTGTTGCATTATCAGGTCTTACTCTAGCTGAGTACTACCGCGATGGTGATGCTAGTGGAGCAGGTAGAGATATTCTTTTCTTTATCGACAATATTTTCCGTTTCACACAAGCTGGTTCTGAGGTATCTGCACTACTTGGTCGTATGCCTTCTGCAGTAGGTTATCAGCCTACTCTATCTTCAGAAATGGGAGCTATGCAAGAGCGTATTACTTCAACTAAAAACGGTTCTATTACTTCAGTTCAAGCGGTATATGTGCCTGCGGATGACCTTACTGACCCGGCTCCTGCAACAACATTCGCTCATCTGGATGCAACTACAGTACTTTCAAGAAAGATTGCTGAGCTTGGTATTTATCCAGCAGTAGATCCACTTGATTCAACTTCTAGAATTCTTACTCCAGAGATTGTTGGTGAAGAACATTACAAGTGTGCTCAAAGAGTAAAAGAAATTTTACAACGATATAAAGAGCTTCAAGATATTATTGCAATTCTTGGTATGGACGAACTTTCTGAAGAAGATAAGTTAGCTGTTCACAGAGCAAGACGTGTTCAACGTTTCTTATCTCAGCCATTCCACGTAGCTGAGCAATTTACTGGATTAACAGGTGTTTTTGTTTCTATCGAAGACACTATTAAGGGCTTCAACATGATTATGGATGGTGAGGTAGATAAATATCCAGAAGCTGCTTTTAACCTTAAAGGTTCTATTGAGGAAGCAATTGAGGCTGGTGAGCAAATGCTTGCAATGGACTAATTGTTGAACCTCAACAAGTAAATTATGCAAATAGAAATTCTTACAGCAGACAAAAGCATTTTTTCAGGTGAAGCAAGCTTAGCTAATTTCCCTGGACAGGATGGTTCTTTTGGAGTAATGAATGACCACGCACCTATGATTGCTGCATTAAAAAAAGGTAGCATCAAAGTATCAACCTCAGAAGGAGAAAAAACTTTTGAAGTTGAAGGCGGAATGGTTGAAGTACTCAAGAACAAAGTAATTGTGCTTGCGGAGTAAAGTTGTTTTTAGTTAATAGTTAATTAATTCCGCATAAAGGAAGGGACCTTCGGGTCCCTTTTTTAGTTTTTAGAATCACCAACTCATTAGCGTAAGTTACTTATACTTGTGTTTGTTAAAGATGAAAGACAGAGAAACTACAGCACTGCAAAACAAAATCCATGAGGTAATTTTTGGTCATCACACTGTCGCGGGAAAACTATTTGACATTATTCTATTAGTAGTAATTCTGTTAAGTGTTGGAGTACTAATGTTAGATAGTGTTGCTTCGATTGATGCAAAATACGGAACCTTGTTAAACGGTTTAGAATGGGTTTTTACAATATTCTTTACGCTAGAGTATGCACTAAGATTGTATTCAGCGAAAAACCCAATTAAATATGCAACTAGTTTTTTCGGAATTATAGATTTACTCTCCATCTTACCAACTTATCTCGGACTTTTTATGGCAGGTTCACATTATCTACAAACCATAAGAACTTTCAGACTATTGAGAGTTTTCAGAATCTTAGGCTTATCCACCTATGTGGGTCAAGCCACGGTTTTATTAGAAGGACTGCGTCAGAGTCGTCAAAAAATCATTGTTTTTTTCGGTGTTGTGCTAAGCATCAATATTCTTATCGGAACACTTATGTTTCTGATAGAAGGTCCAGAAAATGGATTTACCAGTATTCCAAGAAGTATCTATTGGGCTATTGTTACTATGACCACAGTGGGTTACGGTGACATAGCACCACAAACTACTCTGGGACAATCGCTTGCCGCTTTTGCTATGATTATAGCTTACGCTATTATTGCGGTACCTACGGGAATTGTAACACTAAATATGAAAGAAGCGCATGACAAACAAAAACAAGAAGAGCAAGAAAAAAACTTGTGTGCTAACTGCAAAAACCCCTTACCTGAACCAACACCAAACTATTGCCCAAACTGCGGAACCAAAGTTTAGCTTTATAAATTTTACCTTAGAGTAAACCATTGCTGTTCATCCAATTAACTTTCTCTTTACATTTGGATAAACTCAAAAACTATTTAAAATGAAAAAACTTTATTCATTACTTGCTATTGCTCTTTTATCAATGGGTGCAATTGCACAAGACTTTTCTGTAGAAGAAATAATCATTCGTTCAAAAGTGGATACTGGTTGGGCTAAAATTGAAAACGACACAGTAATTACTGGTGATACTGTTCGTCTAGGAGTGTTATTTTACAATGCCGCAGGTGGCGTAGTCTCTACCACAGATTCAATTGCATTTGGGGTTTCGGTAGCAGGTTTACCAGCAGGAAGCTATGGGGCTGAACCAGGGAAAAACCTACCAGCTGGATCAGGTAGTTTCAGTAGAAAAGAAATGATAATTAATAAGAGTCAAGTTTTTAATACTTCGGCCGCTAATATTGAAGTGTGTGCCTGGCCAATATTCTGGTCTAAAGGCGGATTAGGCGGAAGCACATCCAACGATACTGCTTGTGCAACATACACCGTATGGGATCGAGTAATAACTGTAAAAAACTTTACTCCACTTGAAGGAAAAGCTGGAGTTGACGTTACTATAAACGGTTCATATTTTGGCGCTGGGGTTGCTAGCAACGTGGTAAAATTTGGAGGCGAAACAGCTACTATAAAAACTGCTTCTGCTACTCAAATTGTCGCTACGGTACCTGCAACTGGAGTTTCTGGTAAAATTACAGTAGAATCAGCAGGATTGACAGGAACAAGCACAGAAGATTTTACGGTACTTGGTGCTGATGGTGCACCAGTTTTTCCAACCTCAATTTCAGAACTAAAAAACATCTCAGCATTTATAGGGATAAAAAACAATCAGTTAATGTTAAACACTGGAACTCAAAACAGGTCAATTTCAATTATTGATTTAACGGGAAAAGTTGTCCACATTGAGGCTGACTTAACGTTAAATGAGGTTGTTAGTATTGATTTATCACACCTTCATGAGGGTGTTTATATTGCAACTTACGGACAGGAGTATTTGAAGTTTTCCAAATAACCTCCTGCAATAAAATTTAAAAAGCCACTCAGACCGCTCATCAAGTCTGAGTGGCTTTTTATGTATATAGCTATATCTATAACCAACCATTACTACTCTCATTGGTTATATGGGCATTACAAAACTTTAAAGAAAAACATGAAAAAAATTACGTTTCTACTAGGCGCACTTGTCATGGGTATAACCGGTGCATTTGCTCAAACTTATGATGTAGGTATTAAAAACATTCTAACTCCAGCAAATGGAAGTTCTATCAATGCGGGCTTAACCACAGTGCGAATGACCTTAATGAATTATGGCGACTCTTTAGCCCCTTCAGACTCTATAAAAATTGGGATTTCGGTTAACGGAACGGTACTTACATCTAATGCAGGTACACCTGCACGAGGTTATGCCACAGGCGATTCGGTTATTTTGGCCTTGAATCTAAACTTTTCAACTTTACCAGCTGGTTCAAACGCAGTTTGTGTTAAAACCTCTAGAATCGTGGGTAAAACAGATAGTGATACCACAAACGACGAATCCTGTTCTACATTTACTATTGTTTTACCGGACTTATCAGTTGACTCACTGGCAGTAACAAGCCCAGCTGTTAGCAATGGGGATACCTTATTAACCAATACTACGGTAAGTGGAGTTTTATTAAGAATCAGAAACAATGGTACCGTGCCATTCGCAACTTCACCTATTCCTATTAGTTTTTCAATTAACGGAACTTCTTCTAATTTAAGTCTACCAATAACTAGAGCTATTCCACCTGGAGGAACGGTTAATGGAAATATTCCTGCTAATCTTATTACAGTTCAACCAAGTTCTGCTGGAACATATGATGTTTGCGGAGCATCCAATTTAAGTAATGATGCAGATAATTCTAACAACCAAACATGCATTTCATTTACAGTACATGAGGTACTTTCAATTTCTTCTCTTTCACCAGCAAAAGGATTGGTGGGAAGTGACGTTACCATTAATGGTGCAGGTTTCTCTAGCACTGCAAGCGAAAATTCCGTTACCTTTAATGGCACCGCTGCAACAATTAAGTCTTCTACATCATCGTCTATAACTGCTACTGTTCCTACTGGTGCAACCACGGGTAAAGTTAAAGTAATGGCTTATAACCAAGAAGCTACTTCTGGCAACGATTTTGAAGTATTGACAGAAGCTCCTGCTTCAATTTCAAGTTTTGATGGAATTGACAATGTTATTTTCTATGCGAATGACAACATTCACTTTACCCTAAACAAAAAACCAGGGTTAACTTCTATAATGAATGTAATGGACATCTTTGGTAAAATAGTGCTCACTGAAACTATCAGTGCCGAAAGTGGTCAAGTAAATGTTGATCAGTTAAACGCTGGAACCTACATCATTACTATTGATGAAGCTGCTTACAAGTTCGTAAAGTAACTCCTTAATAAATAAGATATAGAAAAGCCTCAAAGTTCTGAGGCTTTTTTTATTTTGTACCCAACAATACTTTCTACTAAAACATGAATGCACAAGACGCTTTACAACTCCTAAAAGAAGGAAATAATAGGTATATTTCAGATCAATTACAACACAATCATTCAGATTCAGCAAGAAGACAAAGTCAAACAGTTGGTCAAGCGCCGTTTGCAATCATTTTAAGCTGCGCCGATAGTCGCGTTGTGCCAGAGTTAGTTTTTGACCAAGGCATTGGCGATATTTTCGTGATTCGTGTTGCAGGAAATATTGCAAACCCTTCTTCTACTGCGTCAATTGAATATGCTGTTGCACACTTAGGTTCTAACTTGATTGTAGTTCTAGGCCATGAATCTTGCGGTGCATGTGGAGCGGCTATTGCTGGCGGGGACAATGGCCCAAACTTAAATCACTTATTAAAATTTATTGAGCCAGCAGTTGATACCTGCGATTCAGGTGATGTTAATGATGTAGTGCGCATTAACGCTAAAAACCAATCAGAAGCTTTAGTTAATTGCTCTGACATCATTAAAAATGCAGTTAAAAATGAGGGCGTTGAAATTGTAACCGCCTTCTACAATCTTAATGGAGGAAAAGTAGATTTCAATTAATCCAATTATGGAAAATCTATTTGTTTTTTACCAATACCATCAAAGCAAAGCACGTAAATTTGCAGCCGAATTCGAATTAGCTGAATGAAAATTATTATTGCGGGTGCAGGTGAAGTTGGTGTTCATTTGGCCAAATTACTAGCAAATGAGTCATTAGATATAATTCTAATGGACTTGAACAAACAACGTTTAAAGTACGCCGAGTCGCATACAGATGTTCTAATCTACAGAGGTGATGCCACTTCGGTAAGTGCCTTAGAAGAAGCCGGTGTAAAAGACGCCGACTTATTAATAGCTGCCACCGATTCTGAAACCACTAACATTACCGTTTCTATTTTAGGGAAACGATTAGGCGCTAAGAAAACCATCTCGCGAATTGCCAATACCGAGCTAATTAGAAACTACGATAAACTTAAGTTTGATAGTTTGGGGATTGATTCCCTTATCTCTCCTGAAAAACTAGCAGTTGATGAAATAGAGTTCTTAGTTAAACAATCAGCCTTTACCGATGCCTTCCAATTTGAAAAAGGAAAGCTAAATCTGATTGGAATTCACTTAGGCGATAACGCTCCAATAATTGAAAAAACTATACGAGAAGCGGCGGACTTAAATCCGAGTCTCAACTTTATGGCAGTTGCGTTATACCGAAATGGCGAAACCATAATTCCACGCGGTGACACTTTGATAAAAAAAGGAGACGATTGCTATTTTATCGCTCAAAAAGAAGGAATTCAGCCAGTTCTAAATCTTACTGGTAACAAAAACGTTTCGTTTAAAAACGTAATGATTCTTGGAGGTAGTAAAATAGGAGAAAAAACCGCAAGAGCACTTTCAAAAGATCACAACGTAAAACTAGTTGAGCAAAACAAAGAGAAAGCATTCGAATTAGCTGATCATCTAAAAAATGTTTTGGTAATTAACGGCGATTGTAGAGACGTAGAATTACTTGAAGAGGAAAATATTGAGCAAATGGGCGTGTTTATAGCCGTGACTGGTAATAGCGAAACCAATATTATGAGTTGCCTAGTGGCTAAAGCTCACGGTGTTCCTAAAACCATTGCCTTGGTTGAAAATATGGAGTATATCCATCTTTCCAAAACGGTAGGGATTGATGTTTTTATCAATAAAAAAATCATTGCAGCAAGTAGTATTTTTCAGCATGTTAGAAAAGGAAATGTTATCAGCTCAACGATGTTGCGCGGCTTAAATGCTGAGATTTACGATTACGAAGTAATGCCCGGCTCCAAAATCACAAAGAAGCCAATTAGGGAACTGAATTTCCCAAAAACTGCTGTAATTGGTGGTGCTGTGCGCAATGGCTCAACCTTAATTACCATGGGAGATTTTAAAGCTGAACCACACGATAAATTAATTGTTTTTTGCCTACCCGGATCCGTAAAGAAAGTTGAGGCTTTTTTCAAATAACACATTACTCAATTGGGGCATTATCCTCAATGTACTCGGGCTACTCGCGGCCATAAATGGCCTGTTTATGCTCTTGTGTGTACCTGTTTCAATCATATACAACGAAACGATAATCTATTCCTTTTTTAAATCGGGTTTAGTATGTTTTGGCTTAGGGGCTTTTCTACTATACATATCCAGAAAACACGAGAAAACACTTAAAAAAAGAGAGGGGTATCTAATAGTTACACTAGGTTGGCTGATGCTCGCTTTCACCGGTTGCTTACCCTTTTATATATCGGGTTATATTCCAACATTTACCGATGCTTTTTTTGAAACTATTTCGGGTTACACCACAACTGGAGCTACTATTTTAAACGAAATTGAAACACTTCCAAAATCAATTCTGTTTTGGCGAAGCATAACTCATTGGATTGGAGGTATGGGTATTATCGTCCTTACCATTGCCATCTTACCAATTTTAGGAATTGGCGGTATGCAGCTTTTTGTTGCCGAATCTCCAGGCCCAAGTGCCGATAAATTACACCCCAGAATTAAAGAAACAGCTAAAAGACTTTGGGCAATTTATGTAATGCTCACAGGTCTTGAAACTGTCTTACTCATTTTTGGCGGTATGACCTTTTTTGATGCACTAAATCATGCTATGTCAACTATTTCTACCGGAGGTTTTAGTACTAAAAATGCCAGCATAGCTCACTACGACTCGTTTTATATTCATTGGGTAATCTCCGTTTTTATGTTTGTAGCGGGAGTAAACTTTACGGTTACCTACTTTGCTCTGAAAGGCAACTTTAAACGCTTGATAAACAACGAGGAATTTAAGTACTACAGCTTTGCTGCAATTGGAAGTTCAATTCTGGTTTCTACATTAATATACTTACTTAACGACTACAGCGTTTCAACTGCAATTACAGAAGGTTTCTTTATGGTACTGGCTATTGGCACGAGTACAGGTTTTGTTACAGCAGATTACACAACTTGGACGCCCGTGGTTACAGTCAT
The DNA here is from genome assembly GCA_965661115.1 of Salibacteraceae bacterium. Lineage (GTDB taxonomy): Bacteria > Bacteroidota > Bacteroidia > Flavobacteriales_G > Salibacteraceae > UBA6770. Next base: position 1,922 of record CBFICO010000074.1, on the reverse strand, counting down.
TTTCTTTTGGTTAATGTTTATGGGTGCTTCGGCCGGTAGTACGTCTGGAGGTGTAAAAGTTGTCCGACATCTAATCATTCTCAAAAACAGTATTCTAGAGCTTAAAAAACTAATTCACCCATCTGCGATTATCCCGGTTAAGCTCAACAACAAGGCCGTGAGCAGTGACATTGTTTTCAATGTGTTATCCTTTTTCTTGCTTTACATTATCATTTTCATATTTGGTGCCGTGTTCATGGCGAGCCTAGGTTTAGATTTTAAAACTGCAATTGGAGCATCTATTGCCTGTATTGGAAATATTGGACCCGGGTTAGGAGATGTTGGCCCGGTGGATAGTTACGCTAGTATTCCAGCCATTGGCAAATGGTTCTTATCGTTTCTAATGCTTTTAGGAAGACTCGAATTGTTTACGGTATTGGTTTTGCTTACTCCATTCTTCTGGAGAAAGACTTAATTTTTCTTTTTCTTTTTTACTTTTTGCTCTGGCTCTTCGTGAAAAAAGTAGCGTAAATCTAACGTAAGATAGTTTCCATTAATTACTTCTAACATTCTAATTGGAACTACACTTTGGTCTTGTGCGTCATAATCGTACTCCATTAAAAACCCATAAATAGGCGCAAATGGACGATGGAAGGTTCCTCCCAAGTATATAATCCCAGACTTCTTTGTTCTGCACTCCCAGCCAATATTTGCAGATAAAAACGCAATTCCCCAACGGTTTCTTCTGCCCTCCAACACTACTTGATTATTCTCAGAAAAAGTAGCCACATCGCTCGGAAACAAATCAACTCCACCTCCAAAAGAGGCGTCCATAAAAATGCGCTTATCTAGTTGTATGTACACCAATCCTAGAACAGGCAACTCGTACCCAACAACACCAAACTGCTGCTCGTAAGCATAATCTCTCGCTTTTTCGTTTACTACTATAGAGAAATTCCGCTGAGTGTATGTAATGCCGGTTTCTATACTAAAAGTCTCGTTAAAGCCTTTACGGATAACCATTCCTAAATTATATCCGAACTCTTTGGGAATTGAATATTCCACTCCGTTTTGAGTTTGTATTTCGTCCGACTCGTTAATAAACCCACCCGAAATCATTGGTTTGAACGTAACACCAAAGGTGGTTAAAGCCCCTTGACCCTGTAGGGAAATTGTGGCCACAATTAGCGTTATAATTGAGAATAAATATTTCATCAGTTCAAGCGAAAATACTCATTTTAAAACGCCATAAATGCTATCTTAGCAATCGGTCAATTATCCACAATAAATGAGTCTTTCAGTCTATAGATCTTCTGCCGGTTCGGGTAAAACATTCACCCTAGTAAAAGACTTTCTTAGCCTTGCACTCACCTACTCTAACCCAAGTAGTATAAGGCATATTTTGGCACTCACCTTCACCAACAAGGCCGCCCAAGAAATGAAAGATCGGATTTTAACCAGCCTGCACGCCTTTAGCAATGAAGAAATTAATGGCAAAGAATTAGCACTTTTTCAAGAATTGCTCAACTCTAAAAAACTAAATCTATCCGAACAAGAATTAAAGCAAAGAGCAAAATCGCTTCTTGAATACATCCTCTATAATTACAGTAGTTTTTCGGTGAGCACCATCGATAAATTTAACTATCGACTAATCCAAACTTTTGCGTTAGATATGGGTTTATCGGCAACTGCAGAAGTTGAGTTAGATGAACTTGAACTGCTGGAAGGCGCAGTAGATATAGTAATTGAAGAAGCGGAAACTGATGAGCTACTTTCTGATTGGCTATCGAGCTTTTTAGTGGATCAACTAGAAGAAGATAAAAGCTGGAACGTAAAAGACCATTTTTTTAGATTTTCAAAACGAATTCTAAACGAAAACGATCAGTATGAAATTGATAAGCTTGAAGGAAAAACCCTAGCAGATTTTAAGCAAATCCTAGATA
>CBFICO010000073.1:0-11908 GCA_965661115.1 Salibacteraceae bacterium | reverse complement strand
TAATGAATTTGAAAAACATTAAGCTTTCCTTATTGGTTTGTGTGCTAGTTTCTGCGGTTTTGGTGCAATACCGGGTGAATCAACCCAGCCAAAAAAACGACATTCCCCTAAATGTGTTGAGTTGGGATGCTTTTGGGTATTACATGTTTTTGCCGGGTATCTTTTTGTACGATGATATTACCACCTACGATTGGGTAAAACAGATAGACGAAAAGTATAATGCAACAGGTGGGCATTTTTATCAAGGCACTTTGGCCGAAAACGGAAACTGCGTGGGCAAATACTTTGGGGGTGTAGCCATTTTAGAAATCCCTTTCTTTTTTGTGGGACATTTAATTGCGGTAAACTCTCACTACCAAGCCGATGGGTTTTCTCCACCCTATCAATACAGTATAGCCTTTGGTGCCATGTTCTACTGCATGTTGGCGTTGTTTTTATTGCGTAAAATTCTATTGAGGTACTACTCTGACCCTACTACAGCACTCACACTTTTACTATTGGTAATGGCTACCAATTTTATTCAGTATGTGGCAATTGACAGCGCTCAGAGTCACGCCTTTATATTTCCGCTCTACGTTTTGGTAATCTATTTTACCGAAAAATGGCACCACTCGCCTACCCCATTAAATGCTGCTATTACGGGTTTGATTATTGGCTTTGCCACCATTTGCCGACCTACAGAAGCCATTATGGTATTTATTCCCATTTTCTGGAACACCCACAACAAAGAAGCCAGCGCTGTAAAATGGGTGTTAGTTAAAAAACACCTAAAACACGTTTATATCGGAGCTGCTTTTGGATTGGTTGGAATTCTCCCGCAGCTTACTTACTGGAAAACCGTTTCGGGCGATTGGGTATTTAACGTTGGCAGTAAATGGTATTTCTTGAATCCGTTTTTTAGGGTGATTGTTGGCTTTGAAAACGGCTGGATGGTGTATACGCCCATCACCATATTCTTTGTGTTGGGTTTCTTTTTCATCAAACGTTTTCCCTTCCGAAAATCGGTAATTGTTTTTTGTTTACTCAACATTTGGATCATAACCGCTTGGTCTGACTGGAAATATGGCGCTACCTATTCTACTCGGGCTTTGGTACAGAGTTATCCTGTTTTTGCCTTGGCGTTTGCGGCCGTTATCGATAAAATTCTAGCTCAAAAATGGCGCGCCTTGTTTTTGATATTGGGTGGCTATTTGATTTTTGTGAACCTGTTTCAGATGGAGCAGTATTACAAAACCATTTTGCATTACAGAGATATGAATCGCCTGTATTACGGTCGGATTTATCTGAACAGCAACCCTACTCCACTCGATATGAGCTTAATGGACACCGACGAGGTACTAACCAACCCCGAAGATTTTAAACCCACACAATACAGCAAAAACGACAGTACTGTTTATTTGGTTGATCAAAAACAATACACCAATTCTATTGCGGTGATATCGGACCTACCCCAACAAACAAAATGGTTGCACATAAAAGCCGCTATTGCGGTGGAAGCTGGCTTTGGAGAAACGTATTTGGTATGCAAACTATTGGGCGGTTCCGATAAAAAAGAACGCAAAGTGCGATTATTTAACCCCATTTCTCAGGCTGGAAATATAAACGATTATGAGTTTTACGTAGAAGTTCCCGAGGGTTTTAATCCGCAAGAATCAGCCGTTTATTTTCTGACGGGCGAGCAATTTACCGCCCAAGTGGCCAAGGTAGAATTGTGTGCTTTGGAGCCAGCTTATGAATAAGAAAACAGAAAATAATTGTAGATTAGCTGAACGTATAATCAGCCAAACACTCGGTTGATTTTAGATTAGAAATAAAAAACAATAAAAACAAAAAAGTTTGCCTTATCCCCCCTTATAGGGTGATAAACGCAACAAAATGTTTCAATATTACCTAGTTAGCATATATACCATGAAGTACCAAATTCCGTTGATACTAAGCATCCTGTTTTTTTTAGCTTGTGAAAATCCAAAACCAGTTGAAATCAACCCAAACTTAGAATCTATTATTATGGATTTGGGCACTCGATTGGAATGCGAAGACGTTTCGATTCAATCATTAGGCCAACGAAATTCGTTTCATATAATATTTAAGAATTCCCAATATTCTGAAGATATCAAAGAACGTCCAAACTACTATCAAGAAAACTCCATTGACATTATACTTCGAGGTCTTGATAATAAAGAGGATTTACCCGATTCTCTAGTAATAGAATTTTCGGAAGGGTTATTAGAAAACGATGTTGGACAGAAAAGAGACTTTGTATGGCGATATGGATTTACCAGATTGTCACTAGAATTTGATATACGTCACACTGAAACACAACTTTTAGCTGTTGCTGGAAACCAACTAATTGAGGACAAAGCCTATGAAAAGCTTGATTCACTATGTTCCTCATTTATAGCAATGAAGAAAGAACTTCCATTAGCACACCAACTAAAAGCAATAGCTTCATTAAATCAAGGCGACACAGTTCAAGGTGTTGAGGAATTCCGAAAAGTATTGATTTATGACTCTTTGAGTATTGAAACTCATGTATTCTTATGTTATTTGTTTCTCAATACTGGCAATGAAATAAACGTTGCAAAGCACGCAGAGAGCATTTACCAAATTGACTCAACTGACTCAAGGTCTTATTATTACAAAGCCAAATTAATTCTGACAGAAGATAAATCAAAAGCATGTGAACTATTAAAAAAAGCTCAAATATTAGGTTCAGAAGAAGCTGGAACTGAACTCTTATTTAGTTGTAATTAATCCACATATGCTAACAGCACCTCCAAAACAAATGCTAGGAAAGAGTAAATTTGAAACAGTATGCCACGAATAACCGAAACAGATAACTCGAAGTTTAACACATTTAATTCCGCACTTGTTTTAGCTGCGGAGCGTTAGCTAACATAAACCGAATGAAACTTATCCTACTGATTGTTTTAATGCCATTGAGTATTTATAGCCAAAACCATGTAAACGAACACTTCAAAAAATTCAATTACCCTGATGGAGAAATAGAGTTTATTTGGAAAAATGGAGAAACTCAACTTAGAATTAATATACTGAATAAAAACTTAGACGGTGAATATTTATCCTACCATAAAAACGGAAACTTATGGGCTAAAGGTCAATTTATACAAGGAAAAATTAATGGCCCATTTAAACAATACGACAAGGAAGGAAACTTGACTACCGAAATACTTTTTAGACTTGATACATTAATTTCATACCATGAGTACCAATACAGTAATGGAAATTTGCGATATGAAAAGCATTTAAAAGTAAACGCTGAAAATTTAGAAATTCCTGTTTACCAAAAAGTTTCTGAATCGAGACGTTTTCTTAAATATGATGCAACAAAAACGATAAACTTATTGAGTTCCACTGGCTATTTCATAAGTTATTACAAGAATGGGCAGGTTCATACGAAACAATCGATGGTTGATAATATCCCCAATGGAAAAGGTACAAGTTATCATCCCAATGGAAATCTCTGGCTTGAACTTACCATGAAAAATAACTTGTGGGACGGAGAAGTTTTTATGTATGATAAAAATGGTAAGCTAGAAGATAAAGCAATATGGAATGAAGGAAAGCTGGCCAAATAGTAACGTTAGCTAACAGCAGCTCCAAAACAAATGCTAGGAAAGCGTAAATTTGAAACAGTATGCCACGAGTAACCGAAACAGAAAACCCGAAGTTTAACACATTTAGCGCCGCCCTTGTTTTGCTGCGGGGCGTTGTGTGCAACCTAAAGAAACGAACAAGTGACAGAATTAGAACTGATAATTGACTTACATAAAAATTCCGATAGACAAGGACCTGGAAGTGAAAATGACACGCTAAGAGCACTTGATTTATTGAATTTACCGATTGACCAAACTTTGAAAGTTGCTGACATTGGTTGTGGCGCAGGTGGACAGACAATCTCACTTGCCAAAAACTTAAATGGACAAGTAACAGCAGTTGACTTGTTTCCGGAGTTTTTGAATGAACTCAATGAAAAATCTCAAAAATTAGGATTGACGGACAAAATCATTACGCTTGAAAAATCAATGGACAATTTGCCTTTTAACGAAGGTGAATTAGACCTTATTTGGTCGGAAGGAGCGATTTATAACATTGGTTTTGAAATCGGACTTAAAAAATGGAAGGACTATTTGAAAGTCGGTGGCTATTTGGCTGTGAGTGAAATCACTTGGATAACACAATCTCGACCAAAAGAAATTGAAGAATTTTGGAAAGCGGAATACCCAGAAGTTGATACTGCTTCTAACAAAATCAGACAATTAGAAAATAATGGCTATTCGCTTGTTGGATATTTTTATTTAAGCCAAGATAGTTGGATTGAGACCTATTACAAACCAATGCAAGCAAGATTTGAGACTTTTCTGAAACGGAATGACAATTCAGAACTAGCGAAAAAAGTAGTTGAAGATAATCAGGCAGAAATCGACTTGTATCAAAAATTCAAGGATTATTATAGTTACGGATTTTACATAGCGAGAAAAAATGAATAAAAGGCAGCACACAACAAAGGCTATAAGCAATTGGGGTCTAGGTGTTTAAATGAAAATTATGAATACAAACAAAGGTCAGTGTCAATCCGAAAAGTTAGGGTATAAAATCCCCAACTGCTCATAGCCGAGACCGTTGTGGGCAAGTTGGTGCGTTATACAAAAATCCTTTACTGCGTTATATAAACATCGTTTACACCCCTACCTCACCATTCTCACCACTTTATTTAAGCCGTCTCCTTGTAGTTGGATGAAATAAACTCCTGTAGAATAATTGGATACGTTCATTTCAATATGGTTTTCTCCATTTGAAACTTCAATACTTCTTTGCTCTACTGTGCGTCCCATTTGATCTACAATAGAAAACAATGCATCGGTGCTTTTACTTGAAATAAAGCTAAGCGTTGTTCTACCATTTTCAACTGGGTTCGGATAAAGTACCAAGCCTGATAAGGTTTCGTTGAACTCTTTTCCTACAGTAAATTCTTCAGCAGAAACAAACGAAATATATGCCGCGTCGGTTAGGTTTACCGTTACCGAATAATACGTTCCCATATCGACCAGCTCGTAAATTGTCCCGTCTGAGTAATCGGCTGATTGTGCCATAATTAACCCCAGCTTGTTACTTACAACTGGCAAGTGGCTTTTATCAATGCGCAATTCCACTTCGCCAACATCACCAAATTCAGTGATTCTCCATGAGCGTGATAGCACCTCAATTTTTTCCTCTTGTAAGTCCTTGATTTCTGTCCACACATTTAGCGAATCGTTATTATGACCCCACATCAAAAATTCATTGTCTCCCAAACCTGAACCGGCAATTATTCTGAGTTCACCAGTTCCTTTAGCATCTGCGTGATAGTCCATTTCGCTGATTCTACCTACCCCTGCCACTTCGTATGGGTGAGTTTCAGCAAAATAGTAGCGTTTGTCTTGCTTTAAATCTACGTTGTACTTGGTAGCTAGATAATTAGCTATAATTAAACGTTTGGCATCCAACACATCTTCTTTGAAATAAATCATTTCAGAAAGTTTTCCATCGCCATATCGCTCTCCAAAATCTTTTCCTAATCGAAGTGAAATTGTATCGTTTCCATTTCTCGTATAAGTTTGATTAAGGTAATCGTAGGTTGTTTGGTTGTCTATCTGGAAATTATTTCTCCACTTGCTAAAATTAGTTTGCAATCCAAAAATGTGTTGTTCGGTTACGTTAAAGGGTTCCATACTTCCTGTACCAACGTAGCGCTTTCTTTCGTCAACAGTAACGCCGTATACCGAACGGGAGTTGTTATTGTTGTGTATCAGAAACCCGTTCTCTTCTCTACTGTTTGCAATCCAAGAATGGCCCACCCAATTTTCTTTGTTGGACTTTGCAACGGCAAATACAGATATGTTTTCACCAACTGGTGTAATTTCATTTATGCGTAAAAATCGATTTGGCGGAATGAATTCTACCGCTGGCCAACCGTTAATACCACCAGTATCGGTTCTAAAAAATGGCATTGAACTATCAACCCCTTGTATGGCTTGATATGGGTTTCCCATAAAGTTATTCCAGCTCGCAATCTTTTCTCCGTCTGCAGAAACGGTATCGCCATTTTCGTTGGTCATTAGGTTATCGGCACGCATCCAAAACACCAAGGTTGCGCTATCTCCTACTCCACCTGGACCTTCAAAACCGAATTGAGGGGTTTCTCCGTAGTAATTAATTTGCCAAACTTGAGATTCAATTGAAGGTGTGTTCAATGCACCGTAATTAATTGCTCCGTTTTTCACCTTCACGGTAACCCAACCTTTTGAGGTTGCCTGTACCTCAACATCAAATTTATCTCCGTTAAGCGACACATTTTTTATTGTTCCATTAGATACTTCAAAGTCGCTAGCATCAAAACCAGTTACAGATTTTGTGTGAATATGATTTCTAAAATCTACCTCAATAGTATAAGTATCGTCGTAGCTGTACATTTCGTAATCAGCGGTAATGTGCGCAACTAATGGGTCATTGATTGAACTTCCACCTGCCAGCTCGCTCTCCCAAAGCCCTCTACCGTATGTTGCCGCTTTAAGTCTGCTTTTAGCGTGATCGGTTGGGTGATAATAAATGTCCAAATCGCGCACTCTAGCATTCATACTTAAACCATTATTAAATGGTGTCCAATCGGTATCATTAGCTCCGCGATAAAAAACACCGGCGTGCGAACCCACGTACAAATCGCGAGTAACTGTATCCAGCTTTATGGTGTGCATTGGTACATCTGGAAGTGTTCCACTAAAATCGGCAAAACTTTGTCCACCGTTTCTGGAAACATAAACATCATTGTTTGCCAATAGATAAATTGTCAGACTATCAAAAGGATCAGTTTCAAAGTCTGATGAAAGTCTTGTAAATGGATAATTCCCACTCAAATCTTGCCAAGTAAGCACCGAATCGTAAATATTATCACAAACAATTAGTCGGGTTCTAGATCGGTTTCCATCTCTTCGGAGTGCATACATTCTAGCATAATTGGTTCGGTGCAATTTTATTTTCAGAAAATCACCATTGGTGTTTCGTGCGATTCCCGTACTAATATTTTCCCATTTTATGTTTTTGGTTTTATTCTCAAATAAGTTTTTGGTTCGCCAAATAAATTCACCACCACAATACATGGTTTCTGGATCGTATGCATCCAACAAGTATGGCGTTACCCAAGACCTTCTGTAATCTCTGTTTGGTTTAGGAATATTTTGAGCAGAACCTATGTGTTTAAGATGTCTTACAATACCGCCATATTGCCATCCAGTATAAAAACGAGTAGAATCAAAATGATCATACAGTGCTTGCATTCCGTCTGCTCCATAAACAGAAGTCCACTTAGCACCGTCGTAATATTTTGAGCCGCAATCTTGATATCCAGTGAGTGTATGGTTAGCATTAAAAGGGCTTTGCGCAACCGAATAAATTGCACCAATTCCCATATTGGTTAAATCCTCAAAAGTTCTACCGTTATCGTATGATCGGTGCACACCACCATCATCTAATACATACAGTGTTTTATTATCTGGAGCATACGTAATGTAATGGTTATCTGCGTGCGTGTGGTTTAACCTTATCCAAGTTTTCCCTTTATCGTATGACATGTATTTGCGCACATTTCCAGAGAACATAATATTGGGGTCGGTATTCGAAATTTCAAAAGACGCATTGTACCAGCCTTGGCTATCGTAATTTACCAAAAATGAACCGCCATCGTGCATTAAACGCAATGAGTCACCGTCATTGTCTGAATAATACATTCTATTACCACCCAATAAATAAACCATATTTGGCTCTGCATCGGTAACTTCAATTTCCCAGCGCGTATCTGGAAATAACCCATTGAAATAATTGCGAATTTGCCATGTTTCGCCTTTATCTTTTGAAACGTACATGTAGGAAGAGCGATTGCTTGCTGTCCAGTTTGCAGTGTACCAAATATTTGGGTCGTTTGGTTTCATTTCTAAGTCTCTAAAATCTCTTGAGTCTGATTTTTTTGTCCAAGAAGCTCCAGCATCAGTTGATTTGAATACGCCATTTTTGGTAATACACAGCAAATGACCTACCTCGCCTGGAATTTCCATCACCTTGCCTACGGTTTCGTTTTCTATACCAGAGTTTGAGGGTTGCCAAGTTTTTCCGCCATCAGTACTTTTATAAACCCCTGCCCCATCAGTTTCGTTAGCATTTATATCGCCAGTGGCAGCGTACATAATGTCTGGATTGGATTTATTGATTTCGATGTAAGAAACTCCAAAATTTGGAAGATCGTTATCCACGTTAAACCAAGTTTCGCCGTAATCTTCTGTTTTCCAAATTCCTCCGGCAGGCGTTCCAATAAACATCACATTTTTGTTGTTAGGATGAAAAGCGATGTGACTTAATCGCCCAACTCCTCTTGAGTAATTCTCTTCTTCCCATGGGCCAATTTCAACCCAGTTTCCATTTGCTGATCTTGAAGCGTGATTGGAATAGTACTCCTTTGAAGCACGCATGATATCTTTAACCGAACGAATACTTCCATCTTGTTGAACTCTTGGCTCTACATTATAGCGCCATCTTTCAAACTGCACATGACCGCTGTGCTTTACTTTTTCTTTGCCTTGCCAGTAGTTATCGTAAGCCTCTAAAACTTTGTAATAATTCGGATTATCCTCAAGCATCAACTCGGTCCATGAAGGACTCTGTTGGGCCATGGCTGAGCTAATTGATAAAACACCTAGAAACAATAAAATTACAACTCGAACCATATCCCCTTTAAAATTGAAAAAACACCAAATGTACTGAAATGAGCAGTACGTTATTTGTTAGCTAACTAACAATCGATTATCATAAAAGTTGGTTGAAATTAAAACGGAGCGTCGTCGTCTTCGTTCATCTTAGAGCCCATAATTAGCCCGCCATCTTCATCAAAGCCACCGTTTGCTTCCATACCGCTAAATGCGTGGTCGGCATCAAAATCGTCTCGGTTTGAAAATTTAGCCAAATTACCTTGGAATTTAAGCTTTACAGTATCCAAACTACCGTTACGATGCTTGGCTAAAATCAGTTCAGCCATATCGTCAGTCGGCAGTCCGTCTTCATCTTCGGTTATTCCGTAATATGCTGGACGATAAATGAACATTACCATATCCGCATCCTGCTCAATTGCACCCGACTCCCTAAGGTCTGAAAGCATTGGTCGCTTTTCTCCACCACGTGTTTCCACCGCTCTACTCAACTGTGAAAGTGCAATAATTGGAACGCCTAATTCTTTTGCGATACTCTTGATAGATCTAGAAATTGTAGAAATCTCTTGTTCACGGTTTCCATCATTACTGCCAGAGGTCATCAACTGCAAGTAATCGATAATAACCATTTGAATATCGTACTGCGATTTTAACCTACGGCATTTTGCTCTTAACTCAAAAATCGATAGCGCAGGAGTATCGTCAATGAACAAAGGAGCATCGGAAAGTTTTTTGATCTTCGCGTGCAGTTGCTGCCATTCGTGATCTTCTAAATTTCCTTTTTTGAGTTTGTCTTGTGCTAATTCAGCCTCGCTGGATATTAAACGATTCACCAGCTGAGCAGCACTCATTTCTAGTGAGAATACCGCCACGCCTTTTCCGAACTCTACCGCCGTGTTTCTGGCTAGAGACAAAACAAAAGCCGTTTTACCCATACCGGGTCTTGCCGCAAGTACAACCATATCGGCAGGTTGAAAACCACTAGTAAGTTGATCTAAATCTCTAAAACCTGTTGGCACACCAGAAACACCACCTTCTTTTTTGGCCACCTCTTCAATGCTGTGAATAGACTCTTGAATCAACTCGTGCATTTTTTGAGTACTTCCTTTAAGGTTTCCTTCGGCAATCGAAAAAAGTTCCTGCTCTGACCGATTCAGTAAATCGAAAACATCCTGCGTATCGTCATAAGCATCTCTAATGGTTTCTGAAGATATTCGAATTAACTCTCTAAGAATGTATTTCTGAGAAACAATACGAGCGTGAAACTCTACGTTAGCGGCACTTGCAACTCGGTTTGTTAATTGAGAGATGTAATAAGGCCCACCAACAAAATCGAGATTACCTTCATTTTTAAGTTGCTGAGTTACGGTTAGAATATCAACTGGCTCGGAATTGTTGAACAAAAAAGAAATGGCTTCAAATATTTTTTGGTGCGCCTCTTTGTAAAAAGATTCTGGTTTAAGGATATCAATAACGTCGTTTAATGCTTCTTTTTCAAGCATCATTGCGCCTAAAACGGCCTCCTCTAAATCAACAGCCTGAGGTGGCAACTTACCACTCTCTAACCCCTGAAAAACAGGAGGTTTCTTACGTTGACCCTTGCCCTTGTTCTGCATTATATTTTTGACGCTATCCATAGTTGCAAATAAACGAGATTTGAAGCCTTAGTTAACCGAAAAAGCAGATTTTGATTATCAACTTTTGTCTAACAGGGTTATGCACAATTTGTTAATAGCGGTATTGGCAAAGCCCTATTTTTGGTCAATAAATTTTATCTGTTTGCGTTACAAAACAAACGGATAAGTATACCTGAATTTGAAGCGGTTTTTCCTTATTATCTTTTTTCATTCGATACTGCTTGGCTTGTTTGCACAATCAAAACAAAAGCTATCGTATGAAGTTTTTTGGACAGACGCAAAACCAAGCAAGAAAACAGCGAAACAAAATTTTGGCAAAAACCTAAGTAGAGCCCAATTTGACCTAGAAATGGAACGCTTGTTTGAGCGATTACTTTCTGAAGGCTTTGTGAGTAGTGAAATTACAAACATCGATTCTAGTGCAACTCCTTGGCAAATACACATTACGCTTGGCGAACAGTTAGCATGGAAAAACTTGGGCATCGGAAACGCCGATGAGGGAATGTTGAGCAAGATTGGATACCGTGATAAACTTTATCAAAATCGGCCCATATCTACCAAGGGTGTACAAGACTTGTTTGAAAACATTGTAAAATACTACGAGAATAACGGTTATCCTTTTGCTTCCGTTCGGTTCGATTCTGTTGAAATAGAAGAGTCAACCATCAATGCAAACCTCAAGATCGATAAATCGGTAGAGGTTACCATCGATACCGTAATTATAACTGGAACTGCCAAAATAAGCAACCGATACCTGAGCAATTATATTGGAATTAAATCCGGAGATTTGTATAGCGAAAAATTAATCAGAGCAATACCAACGAGGCTTAAGGAACTTCCATTTACCGAACAATACAGAGCGCCAGAGGTTGAGTTTGGTAGAAACTCCACCAAAGTTTATGTTTATATAAATCATAAAAAAGCCAACGACTTTAATGGAATTATTGGTTTTATGCCCGACGAAAATACTGGGGAGCTTCTGATTACTGGAGATATAAAACTCAAGCTGCAAAATGCACTATATAAAGGTGAGCAAATTGATGTAAACTGGAAAAAACTTCAGAACCAAACACAAGATTTACAGGCTCGAATTCAATATCCGTTTGTATTTGACACGCCTTTGGGCGCTGATGCTGCATTGCATATTTATCGGAGAGATACCACCTTTAGCACCGTTACCACCGACCTAGGTATTCAATACATTTTTAGAGGAGGTGATTATGTAAAGGTGTTTTGGGAACAGGAGCAATCTAACTTAATATCGACCTTCAACTTAGATATTGCAACAGAATTGCCGGAGTATGCCGATGTACGCATCAACTCTTTTGGTTTTGGAAGTAAAATTGAGGAACTGGATTATCGGTTAAACCCCACCAAAGGCTTTGATTTGATTGGGCAGGTAGGTTTTGGTAACAAAGAAATCCGACAAAACCCTGCCATAAATCCAAGCTTGTACGATTCGCTTGAATTAAAAACTAATCGAATAAAAGGACAGTTTAAATTCAGGTACTTTTTTCC
>CBFICO010000072.1:0-12021 GCA_965661115.1 Salibacteraceae bacterium | reverse complement strand
TCTTGGATTGCCATTTACACCTCCAGCAAGGGTGCAGAACCAGTTGCGTTACCGAATGCCTTTAAACAATAAGCGCATAAAATGGACGCTAACAGCGGGGTATACCTACGTATTTGCCCAAAACCGCACAGACAGAAACGAACTAAAAACACCTGAATACCATTTGGTAAATGCAGGGTCTCAGTTTGCTGTACAAGTAAATAGAATAGGGGAAGTGCGGTTTAATGTTCAGGTGCAAAATGCACTTAACACGGCATACTTTAACCACTTGAGCCGTTACCGTTACCTAAACATACCCGAGCAAGGCAGAAACATTGTCTTTGGGTTTACCGTTCCGTTTGGCTTGGGTGCGTGATTTATGTTTAAGTTAGCACTGCCGAATTGGTTGAGCAAGATTGACAGCCAAATTTTACCAATAATGAAAAACAATAAAAACATAAAAGTTTGCCTTATCCCCCCACATAAGGTGATAAATGCAACAAAATGTTTCAATATAACCTAGTTAGTCTTTATTAATACTCAATAAGTATGATTTCTTTTTTTAGACGAGTTCGACAGAACCTCTTAATTGACAATAAGGTTGGTCGTTACATGAAATATGCAATTGGAGAAATTTTTCTTGTGGTATTCGGAATTCTAATTGCTCTACAAATAGAAAGTACTTATCAAGATCATCTACAAAGTAAAAAAGAATCATCCTACCTGATTAATTTGAGGCTTGATTTGGAAGACCAAATTGAAACAATTAATGACCAAATAGATTTTGAATCTAGATTTCAGAATGCCGGTAAAAGACTATTGTCTTTATACGACAGTAGAAATTCATTCGAGGCTAGTAGTTCTTTCTACAAGGATTTTGAAACGTTAGCCAATAGAAAAACTTTTACTCGAATTGATGCAACCTATACTGATTTGACTTCTTCAGGAAAGATTGATTTAATCAAGAATGTTGATCTAAAACAAAAAGTTGTGGATCTGTATCAAAATTTGGAAAGGTTCGAAATAATAATCAATAAGAATAATTCAATCTATGTAGATGATCAATTTATTCCTTTAGCCCAAAAGTTGGGCAATTTTAGCGGTCTATTTATTTCCGATGAAGCCGCTATTCGAGCATATGAACATGGTATGGACACAACCACATTCAAAGCAAGTAAAAATTTAATTGCTATTTCCAATGAGAGTATTAATCGTAAAGAGAATGAATTATTACTATACAATTCAATTACATTTCGTTACTTACTTGCCATGGCACACCATTCATATGCTTTAGACCTTAAAAACCAGACTCAAGCTACCTTGGACTTAATAAAAAAAGAACTAAACAAAGACTAACAGCCGCTAGATGGCAAATGCTCAGGGCAATTATAAATTTGAAAGTAAAGACATTTATGAACCGAAGTGCAAGTACCGAAGTGAGAGATTTTGAAGCCAAGTGTGTTGGTTCCTGCCGCACGACAAACTTGGTGAATAGAAAATCCCACGCGCGACTTAGCTTCCTAACCGCACTTGCCATAGCGGCGGGGCGTTGTGCTTCATGCAAAAAAAAGGCCGAAATAAATGATAATAGAAGAACTTAAATCAAAAGGAATTACCAGTCTTGAAAAAGTAATTGACTACTTATCAAGGAATAATAATGGTTTCTATTACCTACCTGATAATCTATCAAAACTTGTAGCCAATCTTGCTCAAAAAAATAAACCTGAAAGCTGTTTAAACCTTAATTCAAATCTTGGAGAGATTCTTTCGAATTGTGAAGCGATAAAAAACAAAATTGGTATTGATTAAAACGAATTTCATTTATCTTCTTAAAATTGTATTTATAACCTGTTCATTCTACAGTTCTTTTTCAAGTACCGCTCAAATCGTTGAGTTAGATTGGCTAAAGGGAATGCAAACCAGGTGGTCTCACTCCATTAACGAGGTGGTAAGTGATGCCAATAAAAACGTTTTTGTAATTGGTTATTTTACTGGTAGAGTAGATTTAGACCCGGGACCCGGAGCACAATTTTTTATTCCTACAGTTGATAGTGGGGATGCTGATGTGTTTATTCAAAAATTTGATTCAACTGGACAACTACTCTGGATAAAAACTTTTGGTGGGGAAGAATATGATGCACCTGTTTCAGCTGACATGGATGCACAGGGTTACCTTTTTATAGCAGGTGCTTTTGGAGGTACTGTCGATTTTGACCCTGGTCCTGGAAAAGTCATGCATACCTCTACTAACAGTGCTTCTGGTTACTTGCTCAAGCTGGATAATAACGGTAATCTGGTTTGGGTGAAAGTATTTAAAGGTTATACAGGTGGATTTACTGTGGGTTCCTTGTCGATTGACGCAAATCAGATTGTTATAGGCGGTTATTTTAATGGGGATTTTGATTTTGACCCAGGTCCCGCAGTTGAAAGAAGGAATCAGTCAAACTATATGGACGCGTTTGTACTAAAACTTGATCTTAGTGGAAATTACCAATGGGTATCCGTTATAGAAACTACTGGTAATCAAGCTATTGTAACTCTTTTAGATCACACAGTAGATTCAAAAGGGAATATATGGGCGGTAGGGTATTTTGAAGGATTTGCAGATCTGGATCCGGGTAGTGGTACCCAAAATGAAACCGCTACAGGAAGAGATGCTTATGTACTTAAACTCGACGGTGCCGGCAATTATGTTTGGCACGCCGTTTACGGAGGAGCAAACGATGAAACCCCTTATACAATTGAAGCAGACGGCAACGACAATATAGTGTTTAATGTAACAGCTATGTTAGCTCAAGTAGACTTGAATCCAGGAGTAGGAGTTGATGTTCCTTACAAAAACAGTTATCCATACTTGTTGAGCTACACCGTTAAACTAGATAACCAAGGAAATTATTTATGGGCAAAAACTGAGGGTACCGGCTCGGCTATTGATATAGAGATAGATAGTAAAAACAATATTTATTCGGTTGGTCAACATCGCAGCGGATTGGATCAATTCAAATTGATAGGTGATACGGTAACCAAAGCTATTTCTCGCAAGCCCAGCGCTTATGTTCTTAAAAGGTCACCAATGGGTGATTTCTTATGGGCAAGAGAGGTTAAAGATTCTGCACTTGCTAGCAGTCAGGGCTTGCATTTGCTTAATGATATAGAAATGGTGCAATTTGGCCATTATCTTGATACCCTAAATGCCGATTTTTTTAATAGAAAGGATTCTATTCCGACTGGAAAAGAACGCTGGTATACCAACACTTTTGCCCTAAAACTAAGCGCTTTTGATTGCCTTGAGAAACCCATAATTGATTCGATTACCACAAAGTGCGACACCTTTGTAAATGCTGAGCCTATTGTAGATTCATTAAAATGGTTGGATTGTTCAAATGGTTATAAAGTACTACCCAATGACACTATAGACACCTTATTTGCACAACAAGGGAAAACGTACGCTTTAAAAATTTATCGTGAAGGATGTGTAGATACTACCAAATGCTTTAAAGTTGTTACTCCTCCTGCAAATAGTAGCTTTCAGTTCTCTTTATTCCCAAATCCAAATCAAGGTAATTTTACTATTCAGCTTAGTAACTACGACGACCCAACAATTATTTACGAGGTATATTCCCGAACTGGAACCCTTTCGCAAAGGGGGATAGTAAACACATTTTGTAAATCAAAAATCTCAATTAACGTTGCGGTATATACCAAAGGTGTTTTTTCCATCAAGCTAATAGGTGAGGGCACCTCCGTATCCAAACGGTTTACCATGTTTTAAAAGTGAATGCGGAATCTTTACACAATAGGATAGAATCTATTGATGCGCTGAGGGGCTTTGCATTGTTGGGTATACTTTGGGTCAATATTTATGTTTTCAATGCGCCATATGCGTATTACACTGAATATTATGTTGCATATAAGGGGGGTGTAGAGGAGTTGCTGGTATTTTTCTCTTCTTCATTTGTTGCGGGAAAATTCATGTTCCTTTTTGCTTTTTTATTTGGCTATGGTGCACAAATTCAATTTGAGCGAAGAAAGGACATACATGAATTCTCAAGGTATTGGCGGAACAGAATGCTGGTACTATCAGTGTTTGGCATAATGCATATACTATTGTTTTGGTTTGGAGATATATTACTTCCATATGCGCTGCTAGGACTACTCATTCCAGCCTTCGTAAGGCTTAAACCAAAGACCTTGTTTATTGTTGGTTTTATATCCTACACTTCATCTGCGCTGTTTGTTTTATTGCAGAAGCTGCTTGACTTAGCCGACTTTTCAATTCAATCCGCTTTATCGCTTGAAGAGTTTATTTCTGTGTATTCGAATTCTGGATTTGCCGATTTATTTCCTTTTCGAATGGAGGAGTTCTTTTCGCTTCGAAATGAAAAATTAGCCTTTTATATGCCTAAAGAATTAGCCTTGTTCTGTTTTGGAATAGCCTCAGCGAAACTGAATTGGGTTCTTACTTTTAAACCAGCTGTTAAATGGATAATTATTGCGCTGTTTGCTGCAATAACGTGGAATGTATTTAAAGATGAATATTTCGGTCTATTCAACCATGAGCAACCACCTGTAATTCCATTTCTTATCGTTCAAAACGTAATCTTCGAAATTATCTTAGGATACGCTTACATTGCTGGCTTTGTCTACTTGTATAAGCTAAAGGTTTTTGACAAAGTATTTGATATTCTTGCTAAGGTTGGTAGGATGTCACTTACCAATTATTTTCTGCAATCTGTTGTTTGTGTGTTGTTGTTTTACGGATATGGATTAGGCTGGTATGGGTCTAAAAAACCAACGGAACTGCTGTTCTTAACTGTTGTGATATTCAGTGCTCAGTGTGTTTTTTCCGTTTTTTGGTTACGCTTTTATCGGCAAGGACCGTTGGAGTTTGTGTGGCGGAAGGCCACAGGTTTTTTAACTGGGCATTACAATCGAACATGGTATTAATATCTTTAGTTAAGATACCTTTTTGAATACTTGCTTAATACTGAATATTACAATCAGGTAATTTCTCTGCAAACTCCTTTTTCAATTGGTCTGAGAATGGCGTTTTGTTCTGAGAGAATTTCAGTATTTTCAGGTTAGGCAAGGTGGTTAGGCGCTCGTCGAAAGCAGTAAAATCATTTCCATGCAATTGCAATTCCTCAAGGGTTTTAAGGGTAAAAACTTCTTCTGGAATAGAGGTTAGGTTATTATAAGCTAAGGCTAAAGTTTTTAATCGTTTTTGGGTTTTAATTTTTGGTAGCTCTTTGCTTAAATCCATGTTTGGATTTTTGCTTATAGTAAGCGATTCTAAATGATCAATGGTCTCAAATTTTTCGGGCAATGTAGTTAACTCAGTATCAAAAATGGTGAGCATTTTTAAGCTTGGATTCCATGGACGAATCTTTAACTCTTTTAGCTTAAGACTAACAATGGTAAGTTCTCGTAAGTATAGTAGTTTACATTCATCCCATAAATTAAGAGTAGTTTGATTAGTGCTATTTAACTGAAGTTTAGTTAGGTGCTCACAACCGCACAAATCAGTATTAAACTGCTCAGTATTTCCAAACTGAATATTTCCAAGCATGAGTAACCTTAATCGTTCAAGCTGAAACAGCTCTTTTGGAAATACATCAATTGCCCCATTTGAAATGTAAATATCACTTGCTAAAGGATTTGATTTAGCAAGCTTCTGAATTTTTTTGAAATCTACCTGCTTTTCACTTATCCTCAACATCCAATCAGGATCTTTTGTAACGAAAGCTGAGCTAAATACTCCAGCAAGTACAATATAAAAAGCGGTTCTTTTACTTAGCATACAGTTTATTTATTTACGAATATATGCTGTAGCAGTTTCAATGCTTACTAACATTATTCTAAATGGGTAACATTTGGTTTAAGTGGTGTATTCCGAAAAATAAAATCAGAAATCCATAACTGTACGCTATCTCTAAGCTCGTCGCTAGCACCAATAAAAGCATGGTTCACTTCGGGCAGAATGTGATACTCGTTGGGTACTTCAAGTTTATCTAGCTTCTTTTTTAGCTCAAGCGATTGGTTGATGGGTACTATGATATCCGAATCTCCATGAATAACCAATATGGGCGGTGCACCTGTGTCCAAGTAATTTATTGGCGAGTATTTATCCAAAAACCCAAAGGTTTTCACTGAGTCTTCTTTAGGATCAAATCCAAATAAATAAGTGGCCAAATCAAAGCCGTTGTGCAAACACTCGGGTAAATGATTCACCATATCCTGAAAAGAAGTCAATGCCTCTAATTTGTAAATTCCTTCAAGTTTATTGGGCCCATATACATTTACGATGTAATCAATTTCTGGGGAGATCCTATTTTTTCCAACCACACTTGGTTGTGCATAGCTTATAAACATTGCAATATGAGCGCCTGCTGACTCTCCAAATAATCCAACTTTACTATTGTCAAACCCAAGACTGTCGCCTTTTTTTGCTAACCAATCCATAGCATCGTACATATCCTCTATGCAATATGGAAATGGAGCTTGGCCATCATCGGCTAAAGTGTATTCGGGACTTATTACCACATATCCGCTGTCACGTAACTGGTTTACCGCTCCGTTAAATCTGTTTATATTAATCGATTCTTTTCGTCCTGCCATCCAAGCTCCTCCGTGAATAAAAACGACCACAGGAGGATTTTTGTGAATTTCCTGCGTAGGATAGTATATATCCAATGTTTTTCCTTTTTTGAACTGAATGTCGGTTTCTACCTTGCCAATACTAATTGGAGCCTCCTTGATGTAATAAAAGTAAACGCGAAACGAGACCACAAATAGAATGCAGCCACCAAGAATCCATAAAAGTCTTTTAGTCCATTTTGGCATAATTGTGCAAAGTTATTTTAGCAATTCAAGGAGGTATTTATAACGAATTAATGAATCGTTATTAAAACAAAAACTTAAGGCACTTATTTATTACGTCGGTAAAAATCAATCATAAACCGTTGTTGTGCACCATATGGCGGAAAGTAACCCGTAAGAAAAGCAAAAGGTAAACTGTACCAAATTGAGTTTGAAAACACCCTATCAATACCATTTACATCTGTCAAAACCATTCGTAACTTTACACGAGAACTACCTTGAGGCATTGGAATTCGCTCTTCAACTAGTTGTTGTGCAGGGAACTTTCCAGGAACATAAGAGTTACCGCAATCTGTATTAGGCGGGCCGCAAATGGTTTCCCATTTCCCGGGTGTGCGCTCGTATTGAAGCGACAATTGAAAAATGCCATCCTGCCATGTTATTGGAATATCTGCTTTGGTGTTGTTGGCCATTTGCAGTGCCAATCCATTATTTGCTGATAACTTTAATTCGAGTTGTTTTTTACTGAATTTATTCCCTTTGGGTATGGGTTTCATATTTTTTCGCGTTACAAGTAATTCATATTCATAAAAGTTCAACATTTCATAGCTAGGTGCATTTTCAGGTTCTTTGAAAATCTCTTCACCATATTCATTGAAATACACCTTTCTTTTACCTAGGTTAACTTCCAAGATATCGTTAAACCAAGGGTTATAAACTCTGTCTGTTAATAGTTTTATGTGTCTTGTGCGGGGAGGAATAAGCGTGTACATCTCAACCGTAAGTTGTTTGGTTTTTACATTGTAAAGTGCCCATTTTTTATTTGGGTGAACTCCAGCTGTATCCGAAACAAACATCATATCGTTATATAAACCCATTGGATGAATTTCCTTAAAAGGCAACGAATCAACACTCTCGGTTCTAGAATTATAAAAATGCCATTGCATACCCATTTTTACTGGGTAATTACGCGTTCTGGGTTTTGCAGGAAGTACTTGATCGAACAGGTAATTACCACTCACTGTTCCGTTACTCTTAAGTGCCCATTTTTCAGACCCTAGCAATAAACCAAAAGGGGAGAGCTCTTTTCGGCTTGACATGGCCAGTGCGCTATTGTTGTAGTTGTAATATTTGCTCTTTAAGTACTTTAAAGGATACCAATGTGTAAAATCCCACGGAGTTGCGATACGAGCAGTAGTTCCATCTTCTGCGGTAAATACGTATTTATCTCTAACAACCCTAAGTGTTTTGTAATAACGAATTGCAGGTTCATTTTCTATAATAACGTCACCTCTGTTATTCAGCACACAAAACACTTCTTCGCCTTTCTTTTCTTGAACAACTACAACGTAACCCTGCTGAGTATTATCAACCTTTACCACATTCCTAAAGGATTTGCCTTTGTTTAATTCGGGAAGCCCTGAGTAATTAAAGAACTGCTGTGCAGTTTTTTTTGCGGTGTCCCACAACACAATACCTGAGTTTTCTCCAAATACCAAATAATCAGCATAAGTATGAACCACTTTTCCAGAATGGTGAATTACTTTTTTTTGGTCTCTAGATATAAGCAGGTGAGTATTATAAACTTCAGGCGCTTTAGGCCAATCTAAAGAGTCTAAATACAATCCGGTAGGAGTAATGTGGAAGTACTGACCGTTTTTGTAGGCTAATGCAAAATTACCCTTGAACGGGTAGGCTAAACTAAACCCATATGGGTACAACGATTTTCCATTGCTGTTTAAGTAGTAATACGTGCCTGATTTATATGCTAAGAAAACCCGAGGATTAGTTTTATCAATGTAAGTGTATGCAGTTTTGGTGAGAAAATCTCCGTCTTCGTCCATTAAATGATAGCCATTAGCAGTGCAAACTGGAGTTTGTGCTGGAGAAAGGAGGGAAGTGCTCAGTACACTTAAACAGAATAATAGCTTTTTCATATGTAATTGCGTTCAGCAAAGAACGTACCTCATAACTCATATCAAAAGCTCATTTTACCAAAGGTTTATGTCGCTGCTAAATGGCACTATATTTAGCGGTAATAAATGTTAGCAAGTGTTGTTTTGTGACTAATGTTACATAAGCCAGCTTTTCAAAGCACTTACTTCGCAACTTTTTAGAAGCGACACAAAAAAAAACAAAGCAACAGATTTTAAAATGATAGAACTTATTCAAGAACCATGGCCTTGGTATGTGGGTGGACCTATGATTGCATTAGTTATGTTTCTTCTGCTATACGAAGGGAGAAAATTTGGAATGTCAAGCAACTTGCGGACTCTTTGTTCTATGGGAGGTGCGGGTTCTGTAGCTGAGTTTTTTCGTTTTGATTGGAAATCTCAAACATGGAACTTAATTGTTGTTGCAGGTGCTATAGTAGGCGGAGCAATCAGCCATAATTTTCTAACGCCAGATACTTTTATTGATTTAAACCCCTCTACAGTTGAATCCCTGAATGGATTAGGCTTTGAGAACCCTGGTTCGCAATATTTACCCAAAGAGTTATTTTCAACCGAACGCCTGTTTACCTTGAAAGGTTTTTCGCTGATAGCCTTGGCTGGGTTTTTAGTTGGATTTGGAACCCGATACGCAGGTGGTTGTACATCAGGACATGCTATAAGTGGCTTGAGTAATTTACAATGGCCTTCACTAGTGGCAGTGATTGGTTTTTTTATTGGTGGATTATTAATGGTACACCTAATGCTTCCTTTAATTTTTCAATCCTAAGAGATGAAATTTGTAAGACTATTTGGAATTGGCTTGCTGTTTGGAATTACGCTCTATAAAGCACAAATAATATCGTGGTATAGGATATATGAAATGTTCCGTTTCGAATCTTTCCACATGTACGGAATAATTGGGTCTGCAGTGCTAATTGGTATGGTAGAGGTGTTTTTGATTAAACGTACCTATATGAAAGATGGTTATGGAAACCCAATTAGCATTGATGCTAAAAACAAAACCATAGCGCGTTATCTTATTGGAGGTGGCTTCTTTGGTTTGGGCTGGGGATTGTCTGGTGCTTGCCCAGGACCTATGTACATTTTACTCGGAACAGGTCTTCCAAGCATTGTTGTGTTGTTAGTTTTTGCCGTAGTTGGCACCTTTGTTTATGGATTGATTAGAGAGAGGTTGCCACATTAGTGGGGTGTTTTCCTTGAATACTATGAGAATTCTATTTCAATACTAAATTGAACAGGAAATTATTTTGGGGATTTTGGATTATATTTTTAACAAAGTGAAGAATTCGCCCTTTAGCTCGTGCAGCTTCCTTACCTTTGCATCGTATTATTACTATAGTAAGGATTCTATTGAACCTCATCAAACCATGAAATTCAGTAGAATAATATGAGTTAGTCGTCCTTTCCGTGAAAAAGGGAATCCTAAATTGAATTGAGATTCCCGTCTCCACGGGAATGACGGATTAAGAAGAAGCTTTAAGCCATCATATTATTCTGATTCAATATCAACCAACCCTTTCGAATCCCGTAATTCTTGGTACTGCTACACAGAACATTATTCACATTAATAAACAGTAAAACACTACATGGGAAGATCTCAACAGACCTTTGGTAAAAAAGAAAGAGAAAAGAAAAAGCAACAAAAGAGAGAGGAAAAGGCTAAACGCAAACAAGAGCGATTAGAGAACAGCCTAAAAGGGGAGGGTTTAGATGCCATGATTATGCCCGTTGACGAATTTGGAAGACCTATTACCGATCCGAATGCACCTTTACATACCAAAGAAGAGATTAGCGCAGAAGACATCGTTTTGGGCGTTCCGAAAAAAGAAAAACCAGATCCAGATGCCAAAAAAACCGGTAGGGTAGATTTTACCAATCCGGATAAGGGCTTTGGTTTTATTGCTGATAGCGACGGAAGAAACAAGTACTTCGTGCACTTTAGCAACGTTATTGGAGACGAAATCAAAGAAGGCGATAAAGTAGAATTCGACCTTGAAAAAGGCCCTAGAGGGTTGAGCGCCATTGAGGTGACCAAGATTTAAAAACCCTTTTAAATCAATACTTTATTAAACAAACTAAAGGTTTAATAAAACACCCTTTTAGGATGTAAGTTGGTTAAGTCGTAAGATGCTTAAACCCCCATTTTCCTTTTTATTAAGTTAAACCTGTGGAGCCATCGCTAAAGAAAATGGGTAAAGCAAAAGGGAATGTCGCTAGTAAGCAGATAAGAAGAGCTAAACTTTTTCTTGCCAATTGATAGCAAAGAAGACTCTTTGCATCTAATAACTGTATTTCTGTTAATATGCTCCCAGCATATTAAAGTGTCTTATAATGGACGAGCATTATGTTAATGTAGCTTCGCTTCATTCCAGTTCGGCCTTCTGGCCGGAAATGGAGTGATTCTAGGTTCCATTAAATCTATCCAGGTTTTTCAATTAAAATTCTCTCTCTTCATTCTTAGGTACGGAATACTTAACGACCGAAATGCAGTGAAGGGAGTTGTGTATGGAGTACATTTGGATAAATGATTTTGCATATTAAAAATATGGTTTGTCCAAGATGTATTTTGGCAATTGAGGCAATTCTAAACACACAAAAGATAGATTATCATGAAGTAGCGCTTGGTCGTGTTGAATTAAAAAGTGAATTATCTAACAACGATCTTGAATCATTAAATAAGTCTATCAGAGAATTAGGATTTGAGCTTGTTTCGGATGAATCGGATCAACTGATTAATCAAATAAAAACTCACCTCATTGAAATGGTGAAAGAAGGTGGTTTGAATTTTCAAAAAAATCCTTCACAACTGCTAGAGGATAAGCTATACAAGTCATACGGAGTCCTTTCAAAACAGTTTTCATCGATTACAGGAACTACAATAGAAAGGTATTTGATTCTATTGCGTATTGAGAAGGTGAAAGAATTGTTGTGTTACACCAACCTAACCAATTCAGAAATAGCCAACAAAGAAGGATATAGTAGTGCAGCTTATCTGTCAAATCAGTTTAAAAAAATGGCTAATTGCAACAAAAGGTCTTTAGATACGCTGTGAATAATATTACAAGTTAATAACGGAATATTGTAATTCTCATCTAAACGACACCATTCACCTTTGTCCCATGATTACAAAAGAATATGAGATAATTGGAATGACATGTCAAGGATGTGTCGCTAAAGTGCAAGATACCATTTCAAGTATGGAAGGCGTAGAATCTGCTCTTGTACAATTAGACTATCCACAAGTTAAAATTGAAAGTGAAAACCCTGT
>CBFICO010000071.1:0-12028 GCA_965661115.1 Salibacteraceae bacterium | reverse complement strand
CTACAAGTCGTGTATTGTAAATCCGAATAACGTTACCGTTGGAGAGCAAAGCTTTTTACCGGTTTATAAAAATCAAAACGAAGAGGATTTTAGCCTTTTTGAGCAATCCGTTGCGGTAAATGCAGGCTCTTCTGAAATTGTAAATCTATTAATCGATAAAACAGATCTCAACAATAATGCTCGGGACAATCAGCCCGATATTGGCGCATTTGAATTTAAGTAAACCAGAAAAAACCCTTTAGTGGATACTATCGAATCTGTCGTTTGAGTGACCGTCTTTAAGTCCTCTTTTATAACCCAATTTATAATTCAAGAAAGCTTCTAAAGCTCCTTGTGCGCTAGTAGCTGCACGTAATTGAGAAATATTGATATCGTAGCTAATTCCTAAACCAAGTCCTGCCCAGTTAAATTGAGTTTGGAAGATAAAAGCATCTTTCCATCTGAAGTAGGTTCCGAACTCCATGGTAACCTCTTTGGTGATCCCAGTGTGTTTACCAGCCTCTTGAAAAACAAAATCGAAAGCAGTACCTAACACAAAATAGCGCTGTCTGCCCTGTGTGAATATTATAGTTCTTGGAATTACTGCAAAATTCTCTGCGTGGCTATGTACTTCTACATCTCCATGGAAGTATAATGAACGAGCCAAACTATAGCTATTGTTCAAATAGTTCACCTCTGGGCCGTTGATGTTATTCATAGCAACACCCAAGTTAGCTCTAACATTTTCGTGGTTTGTGTAAAACCAATTAAATCCAGCTCCCATGGCTAAGTATGATTCACTTACATCACCTGCGTATTCACCTGGAATGGTTTGATCAAAATCTGGATTAGCCAATTGCCAATTCCATTGTCCACCCCAATTTCCGTCAAAATTTAGTGCTTTCTGCCCGTAATTAACTTTGGCAGCTAAACTGAAAAAATTGGTCTCAGAAGGGTCAAACGATTTACCGAAACTAATGTTCAATCCTGCATTTGTGGTTACCGTTTGACTGATACCCGCATCATCCTTTATTCCGTACACACCAACCGCAAGCATATCGTGCTCTGTAATATCGGTAAGTACCGGTAAATCTACCGATGCTGCCATAGTGGTATATGGCTGAGAGATAATTGAACCCCATTGTTGGCGATAGTGAGAGTTTAAACGAACGGTACCGTGGAAAACTCCTGATGTTGCTGGATTGAAGATAGGAGTTGCATTAAAAAACTGAGAAAAGTGAACGTCTTCTTGTGCCGATAACAATACAGCAGAAAACATTGAAATTGAAAGTAATAATTTCTTCATCTGTTAATGATTATCGCACCAGTGTTACGTTTCCTTGCAATTCTTTGTAATCACCGTTCTCGTGATACACTTTTATAAAGTAGGTGTAAACTCCAGGAGTTAAATCTCTACCAATTTCATTGTTATACGTTCCTCTCCAACCGGTTTTTGCACCTTGATTAGACGGGTCTTCAATTACAATTTCATCTACATCTTCTGTCTGATATACAACCTGACCAAATCGGTTGTAAATCTTAACATCAATCTTTGTAATTCCATTTCCAAATACATAGAAGTTCTTGTTTTGATAACGCCCGCTTCCAGGTGAGAATATATCCGGAACACCAACTGAATACTGAATTCCATCACCATCCTTTCTTAGAATAATTTGGAGTGAATCTCTAACTCTACAACCGTTATAGTTTTCTTTAACTACGAAGTACCACTGGTCTTTTGTAGGCTCAGCAAAAGTTGTACGCTCTTGCCATTGCTCAATATCATCGTTGGTTAATTTACCGTCTTCACCCTCGTAAACCCAGAAATAATTGAAGCAGAAATTAGTGTCTCCTCTTAGCTTTTCTACAGCCCGTAAATCTCTACAGTAATTTCGCTCTGCAAAACCGGCATCCTTCTTAGCACTCAATAATCCTCTATGTCCTCTAACTATAGTAGAATCATCGTAAATAACATCAACGGTAGGGTATTTCATTACAGAAACCATTTCTTTGTAAACAACCGAATCTTTTCCGTAGATATTTTCAACCACCAAGGTTACGTCCCAATTTTCTTGCAAATCAACATAACATACTCTTAGTGTGTCATGGGTGAAAGTTGTATCAGAGTAGTTTGTATCGTTTATTATACTGGTATCTGTAAATGCAGTATAGTTAGAATAATAGTGTTCGTCCCATAAATCAGTACGAATTCCTTTCACGTACCATTTAAAGTCCATACTATCTGTCTCAATAAAGAATTCATCTTTTACGGAATAATCGTACTGGAATGTGATGCAGTCTTCAACACATATCTTGCGTTGCGACTCGCCTTTAATTTTTGCTTTCGCCGGAACACAGCCTTTCACTATTATTTTTTTGGTAATAAAATCAGCTCCACCAGTTCCTGAAACGTTTAAAGTAACAGTGTAGCTTGTATCCTTACCTCTAGCACCAGCGCATGGATAAAACACTCGAACCAATTCGTTGGTATCGTTAACTAATCTGCATCTACCTGAGTCGTCCTGAGCTCCAGGGAATGACCAATATCTGCTGGTAACTACTCCAATGCTACTATCCGCAAATGCAATTGAATCTCCTGCACAAATTGTAATAGTTGGAGCAGTAGAGCCATTCATTCCAAAATTTGCATCGGGTGGCGTATTACAATCAACTACTTGAATATAACCTGTTTTGGTGTTTGTTGCTCCTGAACCCACCGAGTTGGATGCCGTAAGCGAAATGGAAAAATTACCCACATTATTAAAACAGAATTGAGGGTTCTGTTGATCCGATGTATCTGCTGGCAAACCAGTTCCAAAACTCCACTTCCATTTAGTTGGTACACCTGTAGAAAGATCGGTAAATTGAACACAATCTCCTTTACATACTAATGTTTTGTCTCCCGTAAAATCTGCAACAGGAGTTCCAGAAGGAACACCAGTAATCGTAACATCGTCAACTGCAAAAGCAGGAGACCAACCCGTATCTGGATTAACGAAGATGAAACCGAATCTTAAAGTAGCCTGGTTATTAAAAGTAGGTAAGCTTAAAGTTGTATCGTCCCAAATAGAATCGTTTGCCATTGCAAAACCAGTAGGCACCCAAGTTGAACCACCATCTGTGCTATAAACTACTCCACCAGATTTTGCAGGTAATCCTAAAGACAAATTTGCTTCTGCATAATTTAACCACCAAAAATTAAACTTAACATCAGTAAGACCAGTTGTGTTAACATCGTTGGTCATTCTTGCCATATAAATTTGATGCGGACCAGGTGTGTTGTACTGATAATTAGCATTAAGAATATTGGCGGTCAAATAATTTCTTGAAATAATATGCAGGTATCCAGAATTAGGGGAACCTGTTATTCCCGCTGGTTGACGATTTGTATTTGGAATGGAAACTCCTGTATTCCCAGCGTAATCGTTATTTACAATCCAAAGATTCTCGCCCCCCCCACCAACAGTAAACACTCCGTTTACTTGATCTGTGGAATTCAAGGTCCAGTTTCCAGGACCAGTGTTAAAGTCGTCTGAAAGTAGTACTTGCTGGGCATTAACGAAGATCGAAAAGCAAGACATTGCAAGCACTAATGTGAACAACGCTTTACCTTTAAGATTTAATTTCATAAGCTTATCTTAATGCTGCGCCAAAATAAAGGCAATAATTAGAATAATCAAATATTAATTACAAATTCAGAAGAAAGCTTAATGTATCCACTTTGTCAGCGTAGTCTTCAAGTGCAGGTTTTTGTGTTTTTCCAAACTTCAATTTTGAATTATCTACCACACACTGAACGTTAGCATTTTGCTCTAAGTCACTCACAATCTGCTCTATTCCTCCTTCGTAATATTCATAATGTAAGACACCAATTGGAGATTTTAGTTTGGTATCTTCTTTTAAAAGTAAAAATTCATTATCCAACAATTCTTCGCTGTTTAGTAAAAAAAGTGTTTTGTGATAATCGTAGTTGTGCGTGTATTTAATGTTGTCTAACACATAACCAAAATCTACAATCGACTCAAAAAACAGGTTAAAACTATAGCCTTTAGGTACAAACAGCTTAGTTACATTTCTACAGCCTAAACCGAAATATTGAAAAATGTCCTTACCCAATTCTTTTAATTCTTCACTCGATTCACTGCCAGTTAAAATTGCAACAGAAGTTCTGTTTCTTCTGATTATGTGCGGATACTTACCAAAATAAGCATCAAAATACCTCGATGTATTGTTACTTCCTGTTGCAATTACCGCATCAAAGTTCTTCATACGCTGGGCAACTTCAATGTAATCCCCCACTCTTTCATCAAGCTGTAATAATTGCATGATTACCTCTGACATCAACACCTCATCGTCTGATGACATTTTAACCACAGCTAAATTACCCGAAAGAAAAACACTAATCAAATCGTGCAGACCAACTAGTGGAATATTTCCAGCCATTATTATCCCTACTCTATTTTTAGCCTTATACGATGTTAGTTCTGGATAATCACTTAGCCATTTTTCAATTTTATCGGCAGATAATGCATCTGACCAGTTTATTAGGGCTCTCTCCACTTCATCCTCCGTAAACCAACCATTTGCGCCTGTAGATTTAACTAAAAGCCGCTGATTATTTAATATTTCTGAAGACAGTTTTTTTCCAAGTTCTACACAAACTGAAATGCGTTCTTGTAAATTCATTTAAGAGAAATTGTTATAAATAATGAAGTGTGCTGAATATCTTTGCAGCAAAATTACACGAACAAAATCTAGAATAGATACGCCATGGCAATAATGATTACAGACGAATGCATTAATTGTGGAGCTTGCGAGCCAGAGTGTCCTAACAATGCAATTTACGAAGGTGGAGTTGAATGGAGAATGTCTGACGGTACAGGTTTATCGGGCAATGTTACAACCCCTATGAACAATACTTATGAGTCTGATGATGAACAAGAGCCGGTTTCTATGGACTTTTTCTACATAGTTACCGATAAATGTACAGAATGTAAGGGTTTCCACGATGAGCCCCAATGTGCGGCTGTTTGTCCTGTGGATTGTTGTGTAGATGACCCAGACCATAGAGAAACAGAAGAATTCCTTTTAGAAAAGAAAGACTTTATGCACGTTTAACCTTCGGTATTAAATACCTAAAGTTAACAACTGATATTTCTAAAGCCAGATAGTTTTCTATCTGGCTTTACTTTTGCTAGCTACAGCGTTTTTATGATTAAAAAGCCTCTACTTTTATTGCTGATGTTTTGCGGGACTGTTACCATCTTCGCTCAGGAATCCTATACTCCCGAACCTGCTAGTCCAACATTTATCTTGCAAAACCTACGCAACAATTGCCTTAAAGCCGAATCGGACAAAGAAGTAGATGAATACAATCAACGATTTAAAGCTGAGCTAAAAAAGACACTGGAACAGAACGTTGAATTTGAACCGGATAGCATCAAAAGCTTTGGACATATAAAATCTCCAGACAAGCAATTTGAAATCTACACTTGGAATACATTAAAGGAGTTTAGCACATACGAGTACTTTGCATTTATCAAATTCAAAAAAGGTGAAATTTTAGAATTAGTAGATAAATCCGATTACCTGCTCACTCCCGAACTAAAAATCACTAAAACGGATAACTGGTTTGGTGCTTTGTACTACGAGATTATTCCAGTAAAAAACAAAGCGAAAGAAAAATATTACGTGCTGCTGGGTTGGGACGGAAACTCGCCGAGCAGTATAAAAAAAGTAATAGACGTGCTGTTTTACAACGACAAACAAGAAACCTGGCAATTGGGTAAAAAAATCTTCGGCCCACCGTTTAATGATTTGTCAAGGTTTTTCCTAGAATATTCTGCTGAAGTTAATGCCTCACTAAAATATCACGAAAAAGACGATAGAATTGTTTTTGACCACTTGGTTCCATTGAATGCAGGCCTTGAAGGAGTTTTTGAGTTCTATGTGCCCGACTTAAGTTTTGATGCCTTTGAATTTAGAGAAGATAGATGGTATTTTATTCAAAACGTAGATGTACGCGGAGATCAAGGTATGGACAAATACGTTACACCTAACACCGATATTAGACTGGAATGAGCAGCATGAGAATCATACTAGCTTTTTGTTCTATTCTTATTGCAAATAACCTATTGGGGCAAATGGGTGAGGTACAGGTGTATAGTGGAGAAAAAAAGAACTTCACGTTGTTTGTTGACGGACTAAAAGAAAACGAAGCGCCAAAATGGAAAGTAAAAGTTAAGAACCTCGTTCCTGGTCCGCATCATCTTAGGGTTTTGTTTGACAATGGGCAAACCAATACCATTCAAAAACGCATTGATTTACCCGAGGGAGGTATACTCACTTTTGAAATTTTAAAATACGAAAACGCCGCTCGAAGTTGGTACGATTTAACTCAGGTTGATTCGGTTATTAAAGAACAACCTGTAGAACAAAAAGCAGTTGATAGTAATGCGATTAAGTCCATAATTGAAGCATCAGAAAAAGTGGATTCATTACTAGAAGCTAACATTCCCGCGCCAAAAATTGCAGTACCTGAAGGAACCGACAGCTTGGCTACAGAAATAGATTCAGCTGGGGTTCAGGAAGAAAAACCAAGTGAAGAGTCTTCACCATATAACTGTACCAATCCTATGTTACCGGTTGGTTTTGATTTGGTGATGAAACAACTACAATCGGAAGCTTATGAGGATTTATTATTGGATAAAGCCAAAAAGCTGACAGAAGAAAATTGTTTTTCTTCTATTCAAATTATGGAAATCATGCAACTCATGGAGTTTGAAGTCACCAAGCTAGAATTCGCAATTCACGCATACCCCCATTGCTTCGACCCAAAAAACTATCAGTTTGTTGAAGATGCTTTTGAGTACGGATCTTCGTTAAACAAACTACACGAAACCCTCTATGCCAAACCTGGTAAAAAAAGCGCGATTGAATAATTCTAATTGTTAATGACTATTTAACCCAAGCCTACCCCCTACCTCACTTTTTTTTTAGACTTTCGCAGGCAAATAAACAGGTAGAGTTCTGTTATAATTTGACCTACTCGTCATTCCTTGCTTGACAAGGAATCTAGAATCGATTTTAGATTCCTGCTTTCGCAGGAACGAAGTAATTTGGAATGGTAAATTGAGTAGTTTTTATATTGCAGAATTCAACTAATAAATAGTCATTATTTCTATGTCAAAAGTTCACAACTATAGCGCGGGGCCATGCATCTTAGCCCCAGAAGTATTGAAAGAAGCACAAGCTTCTGTAGGCAACTTCGATAACCTCGATTTATCACTTTTAGAAATATCTCACCGAAGCAAAAACTTTGTTGCCGTAATGGACGAAGCAACTGCTTTGGTAAAAGAAGTCTTGAATGTACCTGAAGGATATTCAGTTCTTTTCTTACAAGGTGGAGCAAGCTTAGGTTTTTTAATTACTGCTATGAATTTTATGCGCGAAAACGGTAAAGGCGCATATTTGGATACAGGCACGTGGGCAAACAAAGCCATTAAAGAAGCTAAACACGCCGGAAATGTTGAAGTAGTTGCTTCTTCTAAAGATGCTAATTACAACTTTATTCCTAAAGATTACAGTATCCCAAGCGCTGCAGACTATTTCCATTGCACCAGTAACAACACCATTTTTGGAACTCAAATGAAGAGTTTCCCTGAAACCAGTGTTCCATTGGTTTGCGATATGTCTTCTGATATTTTCTCTAAAAAAGTTGATGTATCAAAATTTGATATGATTTATGCTGGGGCTCAAAAGAACTTAGGTCCAGCTGGAGCTACCCTGTACATTGTAAAAGACGAAGTTTTTGGAAGAAACGGACGCAGCATTCCCTCATACCTTGATTTGCAAGTTCAGGCTTCAAAAGACTCCATGTTCAATACACCTCCAGTATTTTCAACTTATGTATCGATGCTTACACTGCGTTGGTTAAAAGAGAACGGCGGTATTGAATGGATTGAAAAAAGAAACAACGAAAAAGCAGCTCTACTTTATGGTGAGATTGACCGCAATCCTTTGTTTGAAGGAACTGCTCAAACAGAAGACCGCTCACACATGAACGCCACGTTTGTTTTAAAAGACGATGCACATCAAGGGCGTTTTGACGAATTGTGGAATGCTGCACGAATTAGTGGTATTAAGGGTCACCGCTCGGTTGGTGGTTATAGAGCATCAATGTATAATGCACTTCCTACCGAAAGCGTTCAGGTATTGGTAGATTGTATGAAAGAACTGGAAAGAACAGTTTAAAAATTCACACCATTTTCGTCATTCCCGCGAAGGCGGGAATCTCTTGATAAGTTAATTGAGATTCCGTGTCAAGCAAGGAATGACGACCATTATAAACAACAAAAAAAAGAAAATGAACATATTGGCAAACGACGGAATAGCAAACTCCGGTAAAGTATTATTAGAACAAGCAGGTCACAAAGTGGTAACAGCAACCGTTGCACAAGACGATTTGATTAACGCCATAAACGATAACAACTACGAGGTGATTTTGGTGCGCTCCGCAACAACGGTCAGAAAAGAAGTTATGGACGCCTGCCCTAACTTAAAAATGATTGGTCGCGGAGGTGTTGGAATGGACAATATCGACGTAGAATACGGCAGAAATAAAGGTTTACACGTTTTTAATACCCCAGCGGCTTCTTCACAATCGGTAGCGGAATTGGTAATGGCACAGCTGTTTAGTTTGGTAAGAATGACCTACGACGCTAACAAAAACATGCCGAACAACGGTGCTACAGAATTCAAAAAACTAAAAAAGAAATACGGAAAAGGCGTTGAATTAAGAGGAAAAACGCTTGGCATTATCGGCTTTGGTAGAATTGGTCAAAGTGTTGCGCAATATGCTTTAGGTTGCGGAATGACCGTAATAGCGCACGACCCATTTGTACCTAACGCTAAAATTACCTTATCTATTCAAGGAAAAGCAATTGAAGTAACTATTACAACCACCAGCATGGAAGAATTGATTGCTTCTGCCGATTTTATTTCGTTGCACGTTCCAAAACAGGCCGACGGAAGCGCGGTTATTGACACTGACGAATTATCAAAAATGAAAGACGGGGTTTATTTGGTTAACGCAGCTCGAGGTGGTGTAATTGACGAAGACGCACTTGTTGAAGCGCTAAACAACAATAAAGTGGCAGCTTGTGCGCTAGACGTTTTTGAAAACGAACCTACTCCGAACGAGGCACTTTTAAAACACGAAAAAATTGCTTCTACTCCGCACATTGGAGCGGCTACATTAGAAGCCCAAGACAGAATTGGTGAAGAGCTAGCGAATTATATTATTTCGAATAGTTAAAAGGTATTTAGCATAGCATTAAAAATGGCGACTTTTAGGTCGCCTTTTTTTGTTTCCAACTATTTAAGATAGGACTCCTCCTATATTTGCACCGCGATAAGCAAAACGTCGCATTTTTTATGGCAAAAATTATCCCTTTTAAAGCTTTTCGCCCACCCAAAAACATGGTGCATTTGGTGGCTTCGCGTTCCTTTGTATCCTACTCACGGTCTGGGCTTAACCATAAACTGAGCACTAACCCCTACTCTTTTATCAATATCATTAATCCTGAGTTTGGTTCTAGGGTAAAAACTAAACCCAATTCTACCAATCGCTTTAAAAAAGTGCGCGATAAATTCCAGGAGTTTATCGATAAAGGAATTTTTATTCAAGACCAACAGGAAAACTTCTACGTATATCGCCAAAAATTTAAAGGCAACACCTACACCGGAATCATTGCTGGCGCTTCTATTGACGATTACGAAAACGGCACCATAAAAAAACACGAGCACACCATTCTTAAGCGTGAAGTAGTATTTAGAAAATACCTGGAAACCACCGATATGAATGCCGAACCCGTGCTTATGACGCACCCAGACAATGAGGTAATCAATCAGGTTATGACTGCGGTAACTTCCAACCCACCAGAATACGATTTTATGACCGCCAATAGCGCAAGCCACGAGTTTTGGTTGATTTCAGAAACCAAACACATAAAAGCCATCCAAGAACAATTTGAAAACTTCGACGCACTATACATTGCCGACGGTCATCATAGATGCGCTTCTTCTAACCTATTGGGCCACGAAATACGCCGTAAAAACCCAAACCACCATGGAGATGAGAAATACAATTACCTCATGAGCTTTTTTATTCCAGAAAGTCAGCTGAATATTTTGGAATTTAACCGAGTTGTAGAAAACTTAAATGGCCTAAGCGATGAAGAGTTTTTAGGCAAACTAGATGATTTGTTTTTCATCAATAAACTAAACGTAAGTCATTTTAAACCAAAATCTTACAACCAAATAGGCATGTACCTTTCTGGAGCATGGTATGCTTTAGATGCCAAGATTGGCACCTTCGATCAGAACCACCCTGTTGAGCGATTGGATGTATCCATTTTATCAACCAATATTCTCGATCCTATTTTGGGCATAAAGGATTTACGTACGGATAAACGCGTGCAGTTCTTGGGAGGTAGAAACGATAGCAATTTGCTAAAACAACTTATTGATAAAGGCAAAATGAAGGTGGGATTTGTGTTGCACCCTGTAACAATAGATCAGCTGAAAAACGTAGCAGATATGCACCAATACATGCCACCCAAAAGTACCTATATTGAGCCAAAAATCAGAAGTGGCCTAGCGCTTTATAAAATCAGCGAATAATGGCGCAAACTCCCACCGAATTTAATGTTCGCATATACGGTCTGTTTATTCACAACGACAGTATTTTAGTTAGCGACGAATTGCTGCGCGGTGAGCCTTTTACCAAATTACCCGGAGGAGGATTAGAATTTGGCGAATCGCCCATTGAGTGTTTGCACCGAGAGGCAAAAGAAGAATTGGATGCAGCAATAGAAGTGGACAATCATTTCTATACTACTGACGAGTACATTCAATCTTATTTCAGACCTTGGGAGCAGGTAATTTGCTCGTATTATTTCTGCCAATTCAAAAATCCTGAACAAATTAAATCTAGCAATGAAAAAATGGATTTCGATTATTCTATTAAGGGAAATCAAGAGTCGTTTAGATGGGTGAAATTGAAAGATTTATCAAAAGAAACCTTCAATTTCTTATCAGACCAAACCGCTATTAATCGTTTACTAAAAACCATATAGTTGACGCATTTTATCAAATACTCGATACTGCTAGGTCTGTTTGGCATTACACTTTCTTTAAGTGGTCAGAATCAAGATACTACCCAACAAAATTTCATGGGGTTTGATTTAAACAAGGAACGAAAACTTACCATTTTACCTACGGTTTATTACAAGCCAGAAACTAATTGGGCATTTGGTATTCCGGCACTTATGTACCGTAGAATCTCAAAAAAAGACACCATTTCACCTCTCAGTTTAGCGGGACTCTCATTTCTGTACACGCTTAACCAGCAAGTGCTTTTTTCTATGCCTTTTCGTTTGTTTATGAAAGAGGATAACTACCGAATTCACGGCGAGATTTCTTATTACCGCTACCCATATTTCTTTTCTGGAATTGGAAACAATAAAGCGCTAATTGACAGCAAATACTCAGAAGATTACGATGCTAATTTCCCTCGTTTTTCGGTTACCGGTCTTAAAAAATTTAAGAAACGAATTTATACCGGGCCAAAACTCTTTTATCAGAATACTACTGTAAAACAAGTAGAGCAAAATGGCTTATTAGACACCCTAGCAATACCGGGAGTTAATGGCAGCGTTACTACCGGAATTGGTTGGGAATTTGAATACGATAAACGCGATTTTATTTACGCACCCACAAAAGGTTATTACGCCAATGTTTCCTTTTTAGGATTCAATAAAGTCATGGGCGGAAATTTTGAGTACAACTTGTTTGTAGCGGATGTGCGGAAATATTTCAATCTAGGTAAAGACCATATTATCGGTTTACACGCCTATAACTCGTCCATTTTTGGAATTGCTCCTTACAACAAATTATCGCAATTAGGTGGCGGGAACATTATGCGAGGCTATCTAAAAGGAGAGTTGAGAGACAAACATTTACTGGCTTCACAAATTGAATACCGAAC
>CBFICO010000070.1:0-12156 GCA_965661115.1 Salibacteraceae bacterium | reverse complement strand
TACTTCCTCTATTTTATGCTGCATGCCATGCGTGATAATAGTACCGCATAAAATGTAAAGCATATCTCCTAATGCATCGGCAACTTCAACCATATCGCCTGCTTTTGCAGCTTCTAAGTACTCTTCGTTTTCTTCGTGCATTAGTTTATGGCGCAATTCAATGATATCGTTAGATAATTCTACTGTTGGTTTTTGCTCGAAAGGAACTTTAAACGCTTCGTGGAATTCGCGTACAAAGTCTATGGTCTTTTCTAGGGATAATTTTTTCGATTCCATTTTGTTTTTTTTTAACAGCTACAACCCCCGAAAGTAGGGCGATATGAAACATTTTGCGACCACGTTTGCTTAACTTTAATTAACAGCGAAAAACGCCTACAACCCTCGCTGTTGCTAGAGTTTTGCAAACTACTACTAAGCGTGTTTATAAATTACAACGATTTAAATTATGGAATTAGAAACAAGTAATACTCAAACCACTTCTGGTTCATCGGATATTAGAGCGTTGAATGAAAAAATTCAGAAAGAAAGCGCCTTTGTTGAGCTGCTTAACCTAGAAATGGGAAAAGTAATTGTAGGTCAGCAACATATGGTGCAATCGCTTTTGATTGGAATGTTAAGTGATGGTCACATTCTTTTAGAAGGTGTTCCCGGATTAGCAAAAACTTTAGCCATAACCACATTATCGCAAGCCGTTAGCGCAGATTTTAGTAGAATACAATTTACTCCAGACCTGTTGCCTGCCGATGTCCTGGGAACCATGATTTACAGTCAGAAGAAAGAAGAATTCAGCATTAAAAAAGGGCCAATCTTCGCCAACTTTGTATTAGCAGACGAGATTAACCGTGCCC
The DNA here is from genome assembly GCA_965661115.1 of Salibacteraceae bacterium. Lineage (GTDB taxonomy): Bacteria > Bacteroidota > Bacteroidia > Flavobacteriales_G > Salibacteraceae > UBA6770. Next base: position 11,308 of record CBFICO010000070.1, on the reverse strand, counting down.
CTGCAAAAGTGCAATCGGCACTGCTTGAAGCCATGCAAGAAAAGCAAGTTACCATTGGCGAAAACACCTTCGATTTACCAAAACCTTTCTTGGTAATGGCAACCCAAAACCCGGTTGAGCAAGAAGGAACTTATCCGTTGCCAGAAGCTCAAGTTGACCGTTTTATGCTAAAAGTTGTTCTTGACTACCCTAAAAAAGAAGAAGAAAAACTCATCATAAGAAGTAATATCTCAAAAGCTGGTTTCCAAAAAGTGAATCCAGTAATTAGTCCTGCCGATGTAGTTAAAGTTAAAGAGATTGTAAAAGAGGTTTACCTCGACGAAAAAATTGAGCAGTACATTGTAGATATCGTGTACGCAACCAGAACACCAAAGGACTATGGTTTAGCTGACTTTTCTAATCTGATAGATTTTGGGGCTTCTCCAAGAGCAAGTATTAGTCTAGCTAAAGCGGCAAAAGCCTACGCGTTTATTAATCGAAGAGGATACGTAATTCCAGAAGATGTGCGCGCTGTGTGCAAAGACGTAATGCGCCATAGAATTGGATTGAGTTACGAAGCGGAGGCAGAGAACGTCTCAACAGAAGATATTATCACCGAAATATTGAACCGTGTAGAAATTCCATAAACCAATAGTTGATGGAAACCTCGGAGCTACTCAAAAAAGTACGGAAAATTGAAATTAAGACAAAGGGCTTGTCAAATCAGCTCTTTGCGGGTGAATACCATTCGGCATTCAAAGGCTCCGGCATGGCGTTTAGCGAGGTGCGCGACTATTATCCTGGAGATGAAATCCGTAAAATTGATTGGAACGTAACGGCTCGATTCAACAACCCATTTGTAAAGGTTTTTGAGGAAGAACGTGAAATGACCGTTATGCTTTTGGTGGATACCAGTGCATCAGAAGTTTTTGGTACACGTAAGCAACTAAAAAAAGAACTGATTACTGAAATATGCGCGGTGCTCTCCTTTTCTGCAATTCAGAATAACGATAAGATTGGTGTAATCTTTTTTGGAAACGAAGTGGAAAAATTTATTCCACCCAAGAAAGGGAAAAGCCATATTCTTAGAATTATTCGCGAGCTAATTTCATTTGAGCCACAAACCAAAGGGACAAACATTGGTGAAGCATTACGCTACTTAACCAATGCTATCAAAAAGAAAAGTACTGCCTTTTTACTTTCTGATTTCATTGATCAAAACGATTACGAAAGCGCACTGAAAGTTGCCAACAAAAAACACGATTTAATTGCGCTAAGGATTTACGATAAACTTCAGGACAAATTGCCCAACATTGGCCTTGTGCCCTTTTTTGACGCCGAAAGTGGACAGACACTGATGGTGGATACTTCAAGTGACTCGGTGCGTAAAGATTATGAAACTAATGCCAGAAACCACCGAGAAAAATTGTTCGACCAACTCAAAAAAGCTGGTATAGATTACACCAGTATTTCTACTGGAGAAAATTACGTAAAACCATTAATGAACCTATTTAAAAAGCGCGAACACAAACGATGAGGCAGCTGATTTTCATATCGTTTTTTAGTTTGTTGAGCTTATTTTCTTTTGCTCAAACCAAAGGAATTACCGCCAAGCCTGACACCAATATCATTCTTATTGGTCAGCAGATAAATGTATCTGTAGAGGTTAAAGCCCAAGAGGCTGACATTATTTCCTTGCCTTTGTTTTTAGATTCGATGGCGAGCAACGTGGAAATTGTGCGACAAACCGAGTGGGATACCACCGACGAAAATGGCAATTACACCTTCTCAAAAAATGTATTCATTACTAGCTGGGATTCCGGTTATTACCCCATCCCACCTATCCCAGCAGTAATAAATGGGGATACATTCGGCACCAATGCCTTTTTAATTGGCGTAGCTACCATTCCAATCGATAGTACAAATGCCATTGCAGATATTAAAGGAATTGAATCTGACCCGCTAACATGGAAGGATTATTTTGATGCATACGGCAAGTATTTATTGTACATCTGGTTGGCAGCCCTGGTTATAGCGATTATTAGCATTTTAATATTCAGAAGAAAAAAACAACCAGAACAAATTATTGAAGTAAAACCAAACATTCCTGCGCACATTATTGCTTATGGAAAATTAAAAGCACTAGAACAAGAGCAGCACTGGCAGAATAACCGCATAAAACAATTCCATGTCGAGTTATCAGAGATTGTAAGAGAGTACATAGAAAACAGATTTGAAATTCAAGCGCTTGAGCAAACTACAGAGGAAATAATGCACTTTTTGCGTCTATCCGAATTGAGTGAAACTCAGAAACGCTCATTGCGCAAGTTACTGATGCTTACCGATTTGGTGAAATTCGCCAAAGAGCAACCCCTTGCTCAAGAAAACGAGGAAATTTTAGCATCAGCTTTCCGCTTTGTGGAGGAAACTAAAATTGAAAAAGTTGAACCAAATCAAAATGCAGAAGCCTAATGTTAGAAGGGATAGAATTTGCGAATAAAGAATGGTTCTGGGCGTTGCTGATTTTACCTGCAATTACTGCTTACTATGTTTGGAAATATAACTCCAACAAAGCAAAAGTAAAGTTGCCTTCATTGGCTTTTGTTTCTTCTAAAAACTCTTTTAAATCAACTGCTTATCGCGGAATTATTGCTCTGCGTTTATTGGCCGTTGGAGTTATAATCGTCGCCTTGGCCAGACCACAAAGTTCAAGCTCTTGGCAAGACATAAACACTGAAGGAATTGACATTGTTTTAGCCTTAGATATTTCAGGCAGTATGTTAGCCGAAGACCTTAAGCCCAATCGCTTAGAGGCGTCTAAAAATGTTGCCGTAGATTTTATTGCAAAACGACCCACAGACAGAATCGGTTTAGTAGTTTATTCAGGCGAGAGCTTTACTCAGTGCCCTTTAACTACTGACCACGATGTGCTTAAAAACCTTTTTAGCGAAATAAAAAACGGAATGATTGAAGACGGAACTGCTATTGGTATGGGATTAGCCAACTCCGTAAATCGACTAAAAAATTCAGAGGCAAAAAGTAAAGTTATTATTCTACTTACTGATGGTTATAACACCACAGGTGCTATTCCACCTCTAACTGCTGCCGATATTGCCAAAACCTTTGGAATACGAGTATATACCATTGGTGTGGGTACCAACGGTCAAGCTCCCTACCCTGTTCAAACACCATTTGGTATTCAGTATCAAAACATTGATGTAAAAATTGATGAGGCTACTTTGCAGCAAATTGCAAAATCTACCGACGGTAAATACTTTAGAGCAACCGACAATGATAAGCTTGCTCAGATTTATGCTGAAATTGACCAACTCGAAAAATCAAAAATTGAAGTAACAGAATACAAAAACAGAACAGAAGAATTCTTCCCGTGGCTAATTGCTGGTTTGGCATTGGTAGGATTAGAATTCTTACTGAAAAATACTTGGTTTAGATCTATTGTATAAAATGTATCGATTAGAAAATCCAGACATATTGTGGGCTTTACTTGGTATTCCGGTGATTTGGATAGTCTTCTTTTTGTACAAAAGTTGGCGCACCAAAAAACTGAAAGAATTCACGGACCTTCATCTTTTGGATAACAATATCCCACTAAAAGCCACCTACAAGCTGGGGCTAAAAACTACTCTATTCTCATTGGCTTATTTGTTTTTTGTAATCGGATTAGCTAATCCACAAATCGGCTCCAAGCTAGAAGAGGTAAAACGTGAAGGAATTGACATAATGATTGCTTTAGACCTCAGTAACAGTATGTTAGCCGAAGATCTAAAACCCAATCGTTTAGAAAAATCTAAAAGAGCTATATCAAAATTGGTGGAACGATTGCATTCAGACAGAATTGGGATTGTCGTTTTTGGTGGTGAAGCCTACACCCAACTACCACTCACCTCTGACTTATCGGCTGCCAAGCTGTTTTTAAGAACGGTAAGCACGGATATTATTCCAACGCAAGGAACCAACATTGGTGCAGCCATAAAACGATGCACAAAATCATTCGACGAGAAAAGCGCTGCCGGTAAAGCCATCATAATTATTACCGATGGAGAAAACCACCAAGAAGATGCCGTTGAAGCTGCCAATGAAGCAAATGAAAAAGGAATTCAAGTTTATACTGTGGGCATGGCTACAACAGCAGGTGTTCCAATTCCACTCTATCAAAACGGACGAAAAATCGGTTTTAGAAAAGACAAAGAAGGAAACAGCATTGTTACTCGCTTAAATGAATCTACCTTAAAAGAAATAGCTACTGCTGGTGATGGTTATTACATCAGAGCTACAAATTCGGATGCTGGATTAAACCAAATTCTTGATGAATTAGAGCAATTGGATAAAGCAGAAATAGGTACTCAATTGTTCACCGATTACGAAGACCGCTTTCAATACTTTGTAGCAATTGGACTTTTCTTTTTGATTTTAGAATTTTTTGTGAGCGAAAGAAAAAACCAGTTTATCAGTAATCTTAAATTGTTTGAGCCAAATTCTAAGGTATAATGAAGGTTTTTATACATATCGTTGGTTCTGCCGCAGCATGTCTAATTTCAAGCATTGCTGTGTCACAAACTGCAAAATTCGACCTAAATAACGGTAACGAAGCTTTTGCAAAAGAAGATTATGAAACTGCCCTCAATAAATATGCAGAAGCGTTGGCTAAAAACCCAAATTACACCGAAGCAGAGTTCAACACTGCCAATACATACTACCGCCAAAAGAAAATGGACGAGGCTGTAAGAGAGTTCAGACGCATTGCAAAAAACAGCGAAAACGATAGCCTACGCTCAAAAGCTTATCACAACCTAGGGAACTCTTACTTGCAATCTCAAAAAATTAAAGAAGCAATAGAAGCTTACAAAAATTCATTGAGAATTAATCCAAACGACCACGAAACACGCTACAATTTAGCCGTGGCAAAAAAACTATTAGAACAACAACAAAATCAACAACAGCAGCAGCAACAAAATCAAGATCAGCAGAATCAGGATAAAGAAAACCAAGACAAACAAGATCAAGAAAACCAAGAAAACAAGGAAAACCAAGAAGAAAATCAAGACCAGCAAGACCAACAGCAAGAAAAGTCTGAAGGAGATGAAGAAAAAGAACAGCAATCTCAAGAAGGTGAACCCAAAGAAGATCAAATGTCTAAAGAAGATGCTGAGCGTTTGTTGCAAATGCTAGAAGACGAAGAAAAACAAACCCAAGAGGACCTAAAAAAGAAAAAAGTAAAGGTGAAAAAAGTTCAAATTGAGAAGGACTGGTAACACAATATGAAAAAGCTACTTTACATATTACTCCTCAGTATTTGCACTTCTACTCTTGTTGCACAAAAGTTCTCTGCAACGGTTAATAGGAATCAAGTTGGAGTTGGCGAGCATTTTAAAATCACCTACACTTTAGACGCTCAAGGAAGTCGCTTTGCTGCTCCAAGTTTTAGAGGGTTTAGTGTTTTGAGCGGACCAAATCAATCGCAGAGTATGCAATACGTTAACGGCCAAATGAGTGCTAGCATTTCCATAAGCTATGTGTTGCGTGCCGAAAAAATGGGCGATTTTGAAATTCCTCCTGCCAGTATTCAAACTGGTGGCAAAACCTTACAATCAAACTCAAATACCGTAAAGGTTGTAAAAGGAACACCACAACAACAACAACAACAACAACAACAACAACAAAATCAACAAGGTCGGCAACAGCAAACGCAACAACCCGGAAATGAAGTAAAAGACAATGTTTTTATCAAACTATTTATCAATAAACGCAACGTTTATGTAGGTGAGCAAATTACCGCAACCTATAAAATCTTTACACGACTCAGCATTGTGGATAATGCCATAAACGACTTACCTACCTTTAATGGTTTTTACAGTCAAGAAGTGGATGAGCCAGGGCAAGGAAACCTAAAGCCTGAAATTGTAAATGGCGTTCAGTACAACACAGCCATCATAAAGCAAGTTATTTTATCTCCTCAAAAATCTGGGAAAATCGAAATTGACCCATTGGCAATGGATTTAGTGCTAAGGGTGCAAGACAATAGAAGACCACGAAGCGTTTTTGATCAGTTCTTTGGATCATACAGAGATATTCAATACAAGGCGGTTAGCAACAAAGCCACTATAAACGTCGAGCGTATGCCTAGCGCCGGAAAACCATCTGATTTTAATGGAGCTGTTGGTTCGTTTGAACTCTCCTCCTTTATTGATAAACAAACCGTAAAAACCAATGAAGCGATTAATCTTAAGATTGTAATGCGTGGAAAGGGCAATGTGAAACTGCTCAAAGATCCAAAAATTGATTTCCCACCAGACTTTGAGGTGTATGACCCAAAAGAAAACACCAACATCAAAACAAGCGTAGCCGGAATAGAGGGAACAAAGACCTTCGAGTACTTAATAATTCCGAGACACTCGGGCGAATTCACAATACCTGCTTACAGCTTTTCCTATTTTGATCCAATCCGAAAAAAGTACGTAACCAGAAGCACCGATGCTTATAACATAACCGTAGAACGAGGCGAAAACGAACCAGCAGTTGCGAGTAAAGGGTCAGGCACAAGAGCGGTGAGCAAAAAAGATGTGGCACTACTTGGAAGCGATATTCGGTACATAAAACCCAATGGCTTTGACCTAAAGGAAGCAAACGTATTTTTCTTCAATTCTTTGTTATTCTGGATTTTGCTGGCACTTCCTCTTTCAATATTGGCGTTACTTCTAATTGTAAGAAAAAGAATATTAGAAGCACAAAAAGATGTTGTAGGCACTCGAAAAAGAAAAGCGAAAAAGCTCGCTAAAAAGCATTTAGCAGAAGCAGAACAACATCTTACCAAAAATGATTCTGGTAAGTTTTATGAAGCCGTTTTCAAATCGATTTATGGTTTTATTTCCAACAAATTCAACATTCCAGTTTCAGAACTTAATAAACAACGGATAGAAACTGAGTTAACTCAAATTGGTATTGAAGCATCTACCATTTCCAAACTAATAGAAATACTAAACAATTGCGAAATGGCTCGCTATGCTCCAGTAGCTGCTGGAAGTAATCAGAGCGTGTTTGATGCTGTAGAAGAGTTAATTGAAAAAATTGAGGAGGGCGGAAAATGAAAAAGTTAATCGCTTTATTATTCGCTTTTAACGCGCTTGCGGCTTTTGCAGGCAGTGAAACCAATTACTACTACCAACTAGCGCAATCTGGGAACCAAGCCTATGAGCAAGGGGAATACGACAGCGCTATCACCTTGTATTCAAAGGTTGTTAACGCAAATTTCGCTTCACCAAACTTGTTCTATAATTTGGGTAACAGCTATTTTAAAACGAACAACCTAGCCCCTTCAATTTACTACCTAGAAAAAGCGCATAAACTGGCTCCTTTTGATAAAGATATTGAGTTTAACCTGAATATGGCTCGAAGCCAAATTACGGATAGAATAAACTCTGTACCACAGCCGATTGTAGTAAAAGTCTGGTCATATGTGCGGAACTTAATGTCAATCGATTCTTGGGCAATATTGTGTGTTGTTGCCTTTATGATTTTTGTGGTGCTAATTGGATTCTATCTTCTTTCTGCCAGCGTAGCTTTAAAGAAATTGGCCTTCTTCACCTCGTTCGGATTTCTACTTACAGCATTACTGAGCATCACTTCAGGTTTGAGTGCATATAACTACGTAAAATCCGAAAACCAAGCTGTAGTCTTTGCAGGTTCCTTATCTGTGAAAGCTGAACCAAAAAGCAGCAGTGCTGATTTATTTATTGTTCACGAAGGAACCACTGTAAACGTGCTCGAAGAGGTAAATAAATGGGTTCGAGTAAGTCTTCCGGACGGAAATGAAGGCTGGGCTCCTTTAGAAGACGTGAAAAGGTTCTAGAACAAACCAGTTTGTTTCGAGAATCTCTTGTTTGAGATTCTTTTCTTCCCACTTACTTCATATATCCACTAATACACATTAGATTTCTGGTAAATAAAACCGTTTAACACCTATTGCCTATTTAGGCTTTTTACATCCCTCTTAAATGTGTTACTTTTGCACTCGCAAAAATTTCCTGTATGATTGGCGAAAAAATTGACATGAAGGTTACGCCTGTAACTGCCTCTAGACTAGAAACCAACGAACAAATTGAATTACAGTTTGGAAAAACCTTTACAGACCACATGTTTGTGGCAGATTTTGAAAACGGTATGTGGAGCAACCTAGAAATAAAGCCTTTTCAAAACATTGAAATGAGTCCAGCAACCAGTTTCATACATTACGGCCAATCAATTTTTGAAGGATTAAAAGCACACTCAACCGACAACGGAGATATTCTAATTTTTAGACCAGATGCCAACGCAAAAAGATTAAACCATTCCGCCAGAAGACTTTGCATGGCTGAACTGCCAGAAGAAATTTTTATTGAAGCGGTTCGCAAGCTTGTTGATTTAGACAGAACTTGGATGCCAAAAGGGGAAGAAAGCTCAATGTATATACGACCTTTTATGTTTGGAACCGAAGAGTTTTTAGGTGTAAAACCATCGGGTAAGTATCGCTTTATGGTAATCTTATCGCCTTCTGGAGCATACTACTCAAAACCGGTTAAAGTAAAAATAGAAACCAACTATTCCAGAGCTATGGAAGGTGGCGTTGGATCTGCAAAAACCAGCGGAAATTACGCTGCTTCTTTATTACCTGCAAGAGAAGGTTTTGAAGCAGGTTACGATCAGTTGCTTTGGACTGATGCAAAAAAACACGAGCGAATTGAAGAGTCTGGAACCATGAACGCGATGTTTGTTCTTGACGGAACTATTATTACTCCAAAAACTTCAACTTCTATCCTATCCGGAATTACCAGAGATAGCATTTTAACCATTGCCAAAGACTGGGGAATGAAAGTAGAAGAGCGTGATGTTTATGTGCAAGAACTTAAAGAAGGTTTAGAATCAGAAAAGCTTACCGAAGCTTTTGGAGTTGGAACCGCAGCCACTATCGCTCAGATTTCCGAAATTGGAATAGAAGAAATTGACTACAAGCTTCCTGCTGTTGAAACCAGAGAGTTTAGCAACAAAATTGCAGGCTATCTTAACGATCTTAAGAGAGGAAGAGTAAGCGATTACCCTCAGTGGTTGGTAAAAGTTTAACCACAATATCTAGTTATTTAAAGCGTTCATGCGCTCTGTGAATCTCTATTTTACATTTGCAGGTCAATGAGCTTGAAGCATTCAATTTTTTTTATAGCCGCTGCGCTGCTGTTTAGTACTGGTGTTTTAGCTCAAAAAACCGCTATTCTAAAAGGTGTTATATCCGATTCCACAGGAAGCAAAATGCCTGCTGTAAGTATCTCAATTCCCGGTTCGGGATTAGGGGTTAGCTCAAAAAACGACGGTAGTTACAGAATTACAATTCCTGCTGACAGTTTCGTTACGGTGGCCTTTTCATTTATTGGATATGAAACTCAACGTTTTCTTCTAAACTTAAAACCGTGGCAAGAAAAAACAGCCAACATCAGCATGAAAAGCAAATCCGAAACGTTCAAGGAGTTTATGGTATCTGAAGAACGTAACCGGACGACTAACCTCATAAAAATTGATCCAAAATTCACCGAAAAGCTCCCTACACCTAGCGGAAATTTTGAAGCCATTTTGTTTACCATGCCAGGGGTAGCATCAAACAACGAATTAAGTAGCACCTACAATGTACGTGGTGGAAACTTTGACGAAAACCTCATTTATGTAAACGATATGGAGGTTTACCGTCCATTTTTAATTCGCAGCGGACAACAAGAGGGGCTTAGCTTTACCAATTCCGATTTGGTTGAAAATGTATTGTTTTCTGCTGGTGGGTTTGATGCGGTATATGGCGATAAAATGTCTTCTGTTTTAGACATTAAATACAAACGTCCAAGCAAGCCAGAGGGTTCGGCAAGCGTTAGTTTGTTAGGAGCAACAGCTCATTATGGGGATGCTTCAAAAGACTATCGGTTTACTCAAATACATGGAATTAGATACAGGACCAATCAGTATGTATTGCAGGGGTTACAAACACAAGCCGAATATCAACCCCAATTCATTGATTATCAAGGTTATTTTACCTATCAAATCAATACCGAATGGGAATTGGGTTTGCTGTTAAACGCTTCACAAAACCATTATTTGTTTGTACCGCAATCTAGAGAAACTGAATTTGGTAACGTAAACGAAGCATTGCAGCTCAGTATATTTTTCGACGGCCAAGAAGTGGACTCTTACTCCACCGGAACAGCATCTTTAAGCGCTACATTCAAGCCCTCAAAAAAAACTAGCCTACGATTTATATCGTCCTTTTTTAGAACCGTAGAAAGCGAAACTTTTGATATTGTTGGTGCTTACAGATTAGATGAATTGGATCGAGATTTAGGAAGCGAAAACTTTGGCGAGGTTAAATTTAACCGAGGTGTTGGTGGTTTTATTAATCACGCTAGAAACTACCTCGAGGCTAATGTGGCTAACTTGCAACACAAGGGAACGCATTACTCTAAGTTTGCTCAAATAGATTGGGGAGGTCGTTATCAACTCGAAGAAATAAACGACAGATTAAAAGAATGGGAATATCAGGATTCAACGGGTTACGCCTCACCTCAAGGGGTTAATGATTTAAACTGGACATTTTTAGATTCCGACACTTTAAATCCTGTACCGCAAAGTCCGCGTCAAACGGTGGATATGAAACGGTCGGTCCGTTCAAACAACGATATTCTTTCTCAGAGGATTATGGGATACTTTCAGCTTAAAAAGACCCTAGATTTAGATTCAAATGAACTGTCTTTTACCATTGGTGTTAGAGCTAACTTTTGGGATTTTAACGGACAAACAACCATTAGTCCACGGGCATCGGTTGCACTGAAACCTAACTGGAAAAAAGATTGGTTGTTCAGGCTTGCCTGGGGATATTATCATCAACCACCATTTTACCGCGAAATGAGAAACATTAATGGAATTGTAAACCCTAATATCAGAGCGCAAGAGAGTATTCATTTGGTATTTGGGTCAGACTACAACTTCACCATGTTTAATCGTCCATTTAAACTTACTTCTGAAGCATATTATAAAAAATACAACGACTTAATTCCTTATGAAATTGATAATGTTCGAATTCGCTATTATGCCGAAAACTCTTCTAGCGGCTATGCAACTGGATTAGATTTCAGAGTTTTTGGGGAGTTTGTTAAAGGCATTGATAGTTGGATTACGCTTGGTTTAATGGAGACAAAAGAAGACCTAGAAAACGACTCATATATAGAGCGTTACAACAAAGATGGTGAGCTGATAATTTCTGGATATACCTTCGACAATGTTGCGGTTGATAGCGCTGTGTTTT
>CBFICO010000069.1:338-12221 GCA_965661115.1 Salibacteraceae bacterium | reverse complement strand
TTGGAACGCACATAGTTAAGTTTGAATACACAGACATTCGTGGTTGTTCAGATTCTGCTTTTGATACCGTAATTGTACACGATTTACCCTTAGTTTCTATCCTTACTAAACGAGATAGTATCTGTTTAAATGAAATTCCAGATACCGTTTTTGGAGCTCCAATTGGTGGAACTTTTAGTGGATTAGGTATAGACTCAGCTGGATTCCTTATTCCAAGCACCATTGGAGTTACCAGTTCAAATGTTATCACTTATACTTATACTGATTCTAACAGATGTACAAACAGTACCACTGATACATTTAGAATTGATAGCATAACGCCAATTACCTTGGCGCTTATTCCAGATAATTGCGTTAATATAGATTTGGATACCTTGCTTCAAGGCTCCATAAATTCAGATAATTACTTATATAAGTCTGCTAAGTACGGTAGCCTTACAAATGGCATTTATTCGCCTTCTACGGTAGGGTCTGGATTTGATACCATTACGTACATTTTTGAAAACGATTTTGGTTGTAAAGACAGTTTGTCTCAACAAGTATTGATTAACGATACGGTTACACTTTCGTTTAACATTCCTTCAAGCAGAAATACAGTTTGTGAAAACGTTGCCACCTTTAACCTCGCTTCTGGATTGCCAAATGGAGGGTTGTACTCAAACCTTACAGGCCCAGGATTAGTTGGAAACAAATTCTCTCCAAAAAATGCTGCTTTAGGAAATAACTTCATTCAATACACTTATTCCGACACCAACAATTGTATTAGTAGAAAAGTGGACACTATTGAGGTAAATGCAACCACACCAATTACGCATTTTGGCGATACATTTTGTATCAACGAAGGATTGCGAGTGCTGAATGGCGGAAGTATTAATTCTGGAACTTACCGTTATACAGGAAGTGGAATGATAAACGATACCGTATTTGCTCCAGCAGCGGCGGGTATAGGAACCAAAACGATTACTTATTTCTACACTAACAATGATGGTTGTACCTCGCAAGCCAACGCATTGTATGGAGTAAATGCAGCTCCAGTAAATCAGTTCAACAATTTATCTCCGGTTTGTTTAAATGCCGATACATTCAGTATTAAAGGAGCTTCAACTTCTGGAAATGCCAGTTATTTTTATAATTCAACTGGGTTCTTAGATACCATATCAGGTCTTTATTTACCAGCCAATGCAGGTGTTGGAACAGAAACGATTGGGTTTGTTGGATTAAACATTTCAACGGGCTGCTCAGATACTCTTTTCAGAAATCTTGTTATCCACGCTATTCCAAATACGGTGTTGGATACCTTCCCAGATTTTTGTGTAAACGATGCACCAATTGTGTTGTCTCAGGGAACTCCAATACAAAACGGAATTGGTGTTTATAGTGGGGCAGGAGTAGTTGGTTCACAATTTTTCCCAAGCTTGGCTAAAGTTGGTAACCATGTACTTACCTATAAATTCACCGATGGAAATAACTGTTCGATTTCTGATACGGAAGTAGTTGTGGTAAATGCATTACCTGTGCTTACGCCAGCAACTCTGCCAGATTTGTGTCAGTTTGATACATCAATAGTCTTAACAGGTGCTTTACCAGCAGGAGGTTACTACAAAGGAGTTGGTGTTGATAGTGCTACGTCTATATTTACTCCTGATTCGGTGGGAGTATGGAGCATAAGATATTACTATGCTGATGCTAATGGTTGTGAAAATTCTATTGCTCAAAACCAACAAGTTAAAGCACTGCCTGCTACTACATTAAGCTTTAATGCAAGATTTTGTGATAACGATGACCCAGTTCAACTTAAGGGAGGTGCTCCTTTAGGTGCTGGCGGTAGCTACTTTGGTGCTGGGGTTTCAGGTGGTTTCTATGATCCACAATTAGTAAATGACACCATAGATACATTAGTATACATTTTTACTGATATTCATGGCTGTTCAAATAGCGATTCGGTAACAATATCTTTTGATAGTTCCGCAAATGTTACAGCACTTCAGGTGCCAGACATTTGCAAGGGAGCAGCTAGTTTAGACCTTAATCAGTATTTTTCACCAAGCGGAGGTACATTCAACGGTGTAAATGTTTTTAACGGAATATTCATTTCAAGTCTCTTAGATACTGGGTCTTATAAGTTCTCATATAACTATCTCGATTCAAATAATTGTGTAAGTACCTTGAATGATTCAGTAGTTATACGGCCAAACCCTAGTTTTACATTAAGTGCTGATACAGGTATATGCCAAGGTGATATCATACAACTTATTGCTGATGGTGACTATAGCTACAATTGGAGCACCGGAGATTATTTAGCTACTGCTGTAGTTCGTCCACAAAAAACAGAGAGCTATGCTGTTACGGCTACTAACGCTTTTAATTGTACTACTACGAAAACAGTTGCCGTTACTGTATTTGATCAAATTAATGTGTACTCTTCGTTTACCAACGCTATCTGCGGAAAAGCAAACGGTAGTGCCTTTACATCTGTTACTGGTGGAACTAAACCTTATCAGTACGTTTGGTCAAATGGGCAAAGAACCAATACAGCTAGAAACTTATTCGCAGGAAACTATCAAGTAACGGTAAGCGATAAAAACGGTTGTTTACAATATGGTTCTGTTGGAGTAAATGCCGAAGGCGGGCCAAAGATTGACGTAGTGTCTAAAGTAAATAACACTTGTGCGGGAGACAATTCTGGAGAGATTGAAGTTGCCATAACTGCTGATACTAGTTATACCTTAAAATGGAATAGTGGCGCAACGGGAACAAAACTTACTGGGCTTTCTACTGGTTTGTATGAGTTGTCGGTGATTTCGGTAAATGGTTGTAATTCATATCAATCCATAAACATTACATCGCCAAAAGCCTACGAATACGATTTAATTACTTCTCAACCAGACTGTGATTCTACTAACGGATCTGCTTTGCTGGTGGTTAATAATAGTTTGGATACGCTTAATTATTCTTGGTTAGGGCAGCCATCCGGAGACACGCTTAAAAATGTAGGTTCTGGATTATACACTGCTGTGGCTATAAACAATTTAGGCTGTGTAGATTCGGTAGATGTTATCCTTGAAAATGTGTTTGCTCCAATCATTAAATTGGATTCAATTCAAGAAGCTTCTTGTGGTCAGGCAAATGGATTTATTGCAGTTTCTGGTGTTAATCCAATAAGCAAGTTCAATTGGTCTAATGGTGATACTACTGGAGTCTCAAGAAACCTGGCAGTAGGTTTTTATACCGTAACAGCAACCGATACTGGAGGTTGCTCTACTGTTGAGCAATATTTAGTGCTACCTGATGTTCCAAACGACGTAAGTATTTGCAAGGTAACTAACGATTCATCGCTTGGTAATAATGTTATTTCTTGGGATACAACGGGTATAACTGGAGTTGATTCGTTTATAGTTTACCGTGAGTCGGGAGTAAGAAACGAATACTTTGAATTGGGTAAAGTTGGTAGGTATAATGCACCAGCATTTACAGACGAAGCTTTAGATAATAAGTTTGCCGTTGGAAAGTATTTTATCACTGCAGGAGATGCTTGTGAATTTGAAAGTAACCCAAGTGTTGAGCATCAAAGTATATTGCTAAGTACAACTCAATCGGACAGTACCATTATTATGCTAAACTGGACGGATTACAGGGGATACAATTACGACAAGTATTACGTATATCGCTATTCTACAGAATTCGGAACTGAACTACTCGACAGCTCAAATACGTTCAACAGTTATGTAGATTACAATATGCCTACAACCAGTGAAGTGGTTTATTACTACATTGGAATTAAAGGCCAAACAATTTGTGCAGATACTGGTTTAACCACGATTTCTAACCACAGTAGAGATTATGGAAGAAAGCTAGTTGGAGTTGCTCCAGAAAAAACAAGCAGACTTTCGTTTACGGTTTGGCCAAACCCAACAAATGGAATTTTAAACCTAAAAGTTGGCGGATTTGCTGCTGGTAATTCTACCATTACCGTATTTGATATGCAAGGAAAAATTATGTATCGAAATGAGTATGACTCGGGCTTGCTTGAGCAAACTCAATCTATACATTTGTCGGAATTAAGCAGTGGAATGTACTATGTGCAGTTTGTGCAAGACAACGTAGTTATGACACGCGAAATTGTAATCAATCGTTAAGGATATTAAATGATTCGAGTACTTGGATTAATTTGTATTGCGCTTTTTTGGTCTACCCTAATGGTAGGTCAAAAATTCGAGTGGGCAAAACAGGTAGGTAGCGCAGGTGGCTCAGATGAAATTACAGCAACTGTACCTTCAACCAACGGGGTAATTGTTGGCGGAACTTTTGGCGGAACAATTCCAGATGGCACTGCTTCGGCAAATGGTGGTAAAGATGTTTTTGTAAGAAGTACTTTAAGAAACGGTAGCTCAGGGTTTAATGCATTGCACTTTAGTTCAACCGGTGCTAATGACGATTTACATGACATTGATTTCTATTCCAATGCTTCTATAGTAACCGGAAAATTGGATGGAACGGCAACCGTGGATAAATCCGTAGGTACAGAAACTAGTGTATTTGGTGCTGGAAGTTTCTTTTTAGCAAAAGTGAACAGTTCTGGTAAAGCTGATTGGATGGTGCCAGATACCAACAGAAGAATAAGTGAAGGTAAATCGGTCAGCATCGATCAATCTAACGGAGATATATATATAGCAGGAACATTTCGAGATTCGTTAGTCCTTGGTGCAAACAGAGTATATGCACTTGCTTTGAATGACATCTTTGTAGCTAAGTACAATAACTCTGGAGCTATTCAATGGCTTATTTCAGTTGGAAGCACCGGAGACGATGAGGTTTCAGAAGTGATTTTTAATAGTGGAAGGGTGCTTTTGGCGGGTAACTTCAACAGAACCTTGTATTTCTCTCCGTTTGATTCTTTATTGCCCAACACACCAGGAAAATATGACGTATTCGCTGCGGATATTAATCCTTCTACAGGAATTGTTTCCTCTAGTGCAAGAGTTTTTCATAGTTCAGGTGATATTCACGTTCGTGATATGGTTGTGCTGATCAACAATAATATCGCTTTTGGTGGTGGATTTTCAGGTTCTATCACAAACCAAGGGTCTACTACCTATACTTCTTCTGGAGGCGAGGATATATTTATTGGTACAGTAAACTCAACACTTACTACAGCAGTAGCAATGAAAAGATACGGTGGAGTTTTATCTGAGCGAATCACCAATTTAGAAGTGGATACAAACCTTTATGCATTTGGTGAGTTTTCGAGTTCTACTTTGTCTTTCGGAACAAATAACGCTACAACTAATTCAGCGCAAGATGTATTTCTAGCAACTTGGAGTAACGCCCTTACAGAATATTCCGCACACGGTGGATTAATGACCTTAGGTTCTGATGTAATGTCGGCAAAGTCTATGAGCATAGGTCAGGGTAGAATGTATTTTGGCGGGCAGTTCAGACGCAGGTCTAAGTTCGGAAAAGTCGCCACCTTTATTTCAAATTCCGTTTCGTTTTTTGATGGCTACTTAGCCTCCGCGAGAGCAAAAGAAATCTTCTGCCCGATAGAGGACTCGGTTGTTTTGGCGAGTAATTATAGAATGAGGAATGACACTGCATTGTTATGCTTTGCAGATTCTGGGTTGTTAACTTCACTAGCAAATTCAAGTTTCACTTTTAATTGGTTTGATTCTATCGCGCCAACTGTAAGCATAGGCACAAGCTCGTCGTTAGATGCAGGACAAAGCGGAACTTATTATGCGGTGATAACTGATGGTACAAAGTCGTGCTCAGATACTAGCCAGTCCGTAAAAGTGCTAGTGGAACCAGAACCGATTAATGATATAAGGGACACTATAGTTTGTGAAGGAACAGCGGCATTTACAATGCCAATGAGTCCTGTTTATACCATTCTAACAGGTTCATTAACTGGTAGCGCAGGCATAGACCCTTCAACGGGGCGTTTCTTTAGTGCAGTAGCCGGTATTGGAACAGATACAATAGTTTATACATATACCGACCCTAACGGGTGCAAAGGAGTTGATTCTGCTTCATATACCGTACAAGCAAAACCGATTATCAACTTTGGAACGCTACCCGCTTTTTGTGAGGATGATGCTGCTGATACGCTTCGCTTTGCAAATGCAACCTCGTCAATTTCAATTCCCGTTGCGTATTACTCCATGACAACACCGTGGGGTATAAAAGATAGCGTGATATTTAGGTCGGATAGTCTGCCGCCAAATGCAGTACCAGGACATGTGGTAACTTTTTACGCAGAAGATTCAATTGGTTGTTCAAATTCGAGAAATGCCAATGTGGTTTTAAATCCAAAACCAAATGTGCAGTTCAATTTTGCTCCTCCAATTCCACTTTGTAAAAACACCTTGCCTTTCCAATTAACTGGTGGAAATCAAACTGGTACCTACTCGGGCAATAGCGTGAACTCGGCTAATGCTACATACGATCCTAGTTTAAGCATTAGTTCCATAGATACCGTATATTTTTCATTTACCAATACAAACGGTTGTACCGATTCTGCAATGCGTTCTTTACTTATTGATACAGTGCCCATTGTTTCTTTCTCTGGAACTGGAAAGATTTGTACAGACGATTCGTTAGTTGAGCTTACCACAGGCCGTCCTGATGTTAACGGTTCTGGAACATACACAAGTCCATGGGTTAGTTCGGGAGACTTTTTCCCGAGATTAGCAGGCGTAGGTACCCATCCAGTAACCTATAGTTTTGAAGACAACAATGGCTGTAAAGATTCAGTAACAACCGATGTAAAAGTTTTTGCTTTACCAGGAGTGGCGCTTGGTACAGTTCCTCCAATTTGTGAAAATGAAGATTCAAGATTAATTTCTGGAGGTTCTCCTGCTGGAGGTGAGTACAAATTAAGAGGCCAATTATTGGTGAATGATATTTTAGACCCTTCTAGTTTTCCGGCATTACCTGGAGGTGCGCAAGATTCAATGTTCTATCACTATACCGATACTAATGGCTGTAGCTCCTTTGCTAGTAGAGAAATAATAATTCGTAGGTTAGATGGATTAGTATTTAACCCCGAATTAAACCTGAATAGGTTATGCAATAACGATTCTATTGACTTGTTTGCTATGGGAGACACACTGTTCTCTCCACCGCCAGCAACAGGAGGTAAATTCTTGGATGAGTTTGGCAACTTTATTTCGGTATTTAAAGGAAGCAATTACTTACCACTTGATGCAGATAATGGAAAATTAAGCGAGGTTAAATACATAT
The DNA here is from genome assembly GCA_965661115.1 of Salibacteraceae bacterium. Lineage (GTDB taxonomy): Bacteria > Bacteroidota > Bacteroidia > Flavobacteriales_G > Salibacteraceae > UBA6770. The sequence continues at coordinate 4,982 of CBFICO010000069.1, read as the reverse complement.
ACGATTATTCAACTACGGGTTGTTCGGATACACTTTCTCGTTTCATTCGGTTATCGTATAGCCCAACAGCAAGTATAAAAGCTACTAGGGGTGCTTGTGCTGGTGTAAATTTAACCATTGAGGCAGAAGGTGGAATTACTTATGTATGGGACAACGATAGCAACGGTAATACTAGACAAATTCTACAAGATTCAACAACCAAGTACTTTGTAACTGCTACAAATGTTAATGGCTGTTCAGATTCAGCGAGTATAGTAGTAGAAATGTCCGTTGGTTCTATAATTACTGGAAACAACATTTCTGAAACTATTAAAAAAGGAACGGATATTAGTCTAGATATCTTAGATGCCTATAGCTCAGATACGGTAGAGTTGATAGGTTCAATTACTACTTTGAACGAACCAGGTAATGCAGATGAATTTACAGTGGACCCAGGTATAAAAGCAGGAGTAATGTCTAGTCTTTATTATAGACCTAATATCGATTTTAGAAGACAGGATACGATTGCTTATCAAGTGTGTGATATTGTTTGTATAAATGTGTGTGACACAGCTGAGGTGGTTATTAGGGTGTTAGGAGATCCATACGATTTTATACCGAATGGTTTTAGTCCAAATGGCGATGGAATGAACGATACCTGGGTAGTTTCTGGCATTGAGGCTTACCCAAATAATGAGCTATTTATTTATAATCGTTGGGGAGATTTAATATATGAAGCTGCTCCTTACAACAACGAATGGGCGGGTCAAGCTAATAAAGGTATTGGTGGAACAGAAAAGATTGGAGACGGTATTTTTTATTACGTCTTGTTTACAAACGACGGTGACCCGATTAAAGGTTCTATAGAAATGAAATCGAAATAATGAAAAGGCAATTAGTTACATATCTACTTTCATTATCGGCCGTTGTTGGTTTTGCGCAACAATCGCCAGAGGTTTCGCAATATGTTCTGCACCAACCTTTTGTAAATACAGCTTCTATAGCTAAGTCTGGTGCGCAAAACGGAGCGTTTATTTTTAAACAACAATGGCTGGGTTATGAGGGTGCACCTTCAACCTTCTTTATGAACTTTAATATGCCATTGAAATCTGCTGACAGGTTTGGAGGAATAATGTTGAGTAACGAAAATATTGGAATTCATAATAATGTGCGTTTATCTGGTATTTACGCTCAAAGGTTTCGCATAGATAGACAAAGTTTTTTCTCGCTTTCGGCCGCTCCAGGATTAGAGTTTATCCAGAGCGATTACACTCAAATTGAAACGGACTTTGGTAATGACCCCGTTTTTATGGGCGGAGCGAATTCACTGTTCTCGGTTAACATGGGCGCTTCAGGGTATTACTTCAATAAAAAATTCTTTGCTGGATTGGCATTACCCACTTTATTCTATAATCATTTTGAAAGTGTAAATGCAGGAGATAATAAGGGTAAAATAGGATTCGATTACAGAAGATTACCAGTGAACATTTCTGCTGGTTGGAGAAAAGACCTAGGAAAGTTCATAACACTTCAACCTTCGTTATTGGTGAAATACGAGCTTGCCTCAGCAATGCAAATTGATATTAATGCATTAGCAGAATACCGAGAAATAGTTGGCTTTGGAGTTTCATACCGAACAACACAGTCGTTAGTGTTTATGGCTAATTATCTTATCAATAAGCTGTTTAAAGTTGGCTACGCATTTAATACACAATTAGGTTCTAAGCTTGCAACGCACCATAGTGGTACACATGAAATTGGTTTGCTTTACGGAATCGAAAACGGAAGACAAGCAAAAATCAACATACCCAAGAAGATTAAAAAGATCCGTAAGAAGAAAATTAAGGAGCAGAAAAAGGCGCATAAAAAACTTCAAAAAGATGAACCACCGTTAAACCCTGGTGGCAAAAGAGATAAGAAGCAACCTTATAGCTAAACACTATTTACGCGTTAGCGCAGCTTTCTGCCTCATTGAAAGAAATCAACTTACTAAATCTGTTTCTTGCGTTTTACCGAAGTAAAATGCATTTTAACGAGCTAAGTCAATTTTTACCTATCTTAATTTCGATACTGTAATTAAGAGTTACATACTACAAACTAAATGCAAACCGAATTAAAGGATATATTGGTAGTGCAACGCTACTTGGGTTTTGATGTGTTAAAACCAATTTTGGAATCATTAGGTGACTCTTATACTTACTCAAATTTTTGAGGACCGAACGTCCATAATGGATTGTTTGGTTGAAAATTAACCGAGGTTAATCATAATTGAAGCAGACGAGGATGCTCAGAAAAACAGAGCATTGTTGCAAGAGTGCTTAGAGATTTGCAAGTCTTCTAACATTGCCTTTATTGCCAGATTTATGGCCATTAAAGATGTGGTACAGCTGTTAAAGGCAGGTGCTGTTCAGATATTTGATACTAACGACCTTAAAGAAAAAGATTCGATAGTCCTGAATTTAAAACAGTTAGCCGCCAAGCGGAATCGACTGCTTTATAACGAACTAAAGGAAATTGAATCTGAATCTGCAGCTCATATTGGAAGTTGGGAATTTAACCTAATAAGAGGGACATTATTTTGGTCAGATATAACAAAGGAGATTCATGAGGTACCTTTAGATTATAAACCTATAGTTGATCGGGCAATTTTTTATTAGAAAGAGGGTTGGCCAAGATAAACCATACTTAAATTATATAATAGACTAATTGAAACTGGAAAACCCTATAATGTTGACTTACCATTAATTACTGAAACCGGAAAAGAAATTTGGGTAAATACACGAGGAAGAGTTCAGATTGTAAACGGAAAGTATATCAGTGCCTTTGGTACATTCCAAGATATTACTGCAAGGAAAAATTTAGGATTGCGCTTGAAGGATTCGGAAAATAGATATCAACGAGTCATTGAATCATCACATGATATAATTTGGGAATTTGATGTTAACAATGGTTTAATATCATATACTTCAACAAGGTCTAATTACTGGAAGTCGATTCATTTTAAGCGTAAAATTCAATTTGAGAGTTCTAAAGCAAGAATTCATAGTGAGGAAAGAGATTTGATGGAAAAGTCTTTTAAGAAAACTCTATTAGACCGTAAATGCGAAACTTGGAGGTATACGTACAGAATTAAAGGTGTCGATGGAAATTATAGGTGGATTAGTGATCACGCTTCCATTTTAAGAGATAAAAATGGGACAGCTATTAAGTGTTTAGTTGCAGCAAAGGATATTACTCAAATAAGAAGCTATCTTGAGTCCATTGAGTTACAGAATGAGCGCTTTCGAGAAATTGGTTGGACGCAATCTCATTTGTTATGTCCACATGTGGTAAATATTCAAGGTTTATTGCGGTTGATTAAAATTGAAATGCGTTCGGATGGAGATTACGAGGATTTAATGGTTTACTTAGAACAGTGTGTCGAGGAATTAGATGAAGTTGTAAAATCAATCGTTATCAAATCTGATTCGGTTATTAAAAAAGACATTGAGAATACCAAGGCTTATGAATCAGTTGCAAAGAACAAGCTCAGCGCTTAATTACAATATCATCAAAGCTTGTCCAAAAGCTTTTCTAATCCGTTAATTTTTATTTCATACAAGGTTTGTAACTGCATACCGAGCTTTCCGTTTGGAAACTTTTTTTCTCTGGCCATCCATTCTAAATAGTAAGTTGGAATATCTTTTAGTACCCGCCCCTCATATTTTCCGTAGGGCATTTTTGCTGTTTTCAGTTGCAAGAGAATATCTGTTTTTAATTCCATCCGAAAAAAATAACACTTTCTGTAAACCTATTTATGCATTGCTTGTTTTACTAAAAAACCAGCGAAGGTTGTTTTAGTAGCAAGCGAGTTGGCTAGGAGTAGCCAACACGTTTTCATGGTTGGAGTGAAAAAGGGGGAGGAGTCCCCCTTTTTTTATTTTCCTAACTGTCTTAATAGTTCAAACAAAGCTAAAGTATTCTAATATCCGGAATCAACAGAAACAGACTCAACAACGAAATTTGGTTTTTTTACTCCCATAAAAAGTAAGTTATTTTCTCCTGCAAACTCAAACGCTGGTGTTTTAAATTCTGCTTTTGGAATATCTTCATACATCTCACAATTGTTCATTGAGCCACCCTTCAAGTCAATTTCTGTGTAAACATTCACGTTGTTGTTTTTATTTTCCTGATTAGTGTATAAAACTCTCATTACTTCGCCTTTTATTTCATGTTTTATAAAATGAGTCAAATGAGATTCATTAATATATCTTGGAATGACACATACCCAATTTTGAATGCCTTTAGGATTCATACTCAAACAAATAATTGAATGTGCGCTGTAATTGGTAGTGTGTCCAGTTGAGCTAGAAATAAGATGATGATTATCCGTAAGTAGAGTAATAAGATTGCCGTTAGCATCAAAGTCGCAATCATATACATCGTAAAGTCCAACATCTTTCTGATGTTTTATAACCGTTTTCAAACACGAAGCGTCGGTGTTTCCAAATAAATTGCTGGTGTTTAGTTTGTTGTACTCAATTCTGTTATAGTTCAAAACCTTTCCATTAGTAAGGTTAACGACTTTACAAAAAATATCAAGAACATCAGACTTTTTATTAGTATTCAATGAGTAGATTACCATTTTATCATTTTTCATAATCGCATAGTGCGCTTGTGTGTCAT
>CBFICO010000069.1:0-328 GCA_965661115.1 Salibacteraceae bacterium | reverse complement strand
TTAATAACCTGTAATTCGCTTCCGCTTATTTGAATTAATGTAATCATACCATTGTCATTGATATAAAATGAATTTAATGCTGAGGAACTCAAATATTGCGGGAATTCTAGCCTTTGGGTTAGTGAAGTGGAATTGAAAACATCAATTTGTGTTATGTTATCATAGTATTTTTTGTCTTTTTCTTTTTCATGTAGTCTATTTCCAAAAACAAGAAGAGCTCTTCTGTTCTGAGAAACTTTATACTCAGAAAATGTATTCGAACCTTCAAAGAGTATAGTTTCTCCTTGACCTTTGCCGTCTAGCAGATTTATTCTCCAAGAGAAAAGCT
>CBFICO010000068.1:0-12831 GCA_965661115.1 Salibacteraceae bacterium | reverse complement strand
CTCTTGCAAGACGATTTGTTTTTGGTTAAGTACTACATTGCCAAACACGAAAACACTCAATTACTCAATAGCTACGTTGGTTACATCAGACAAAAAGCTGAACCCGTAAACGTAGTACTGCGCGAGTTTAATATTGAAGAACTCAAATCGGGTAATTACGATTTGATTATTGAATCTCGAAATAAAAACAATCAGTTGCTTGCCCACCAAAGCATATACTTTCAAAGAAGCAATATAGAGGCTGATAACAAAGATGTTGATTTGTCTCAAATATCTACCGCTTCAACGTTTGTGGATCCAATTCAAAGCATTGACACTATTAAGGAATATGTAGCTTGTTTACGTCCGATTGCCGATCAATCTGAGCAACGGTTTATAGATAACTACACGCAAAACAAAAACGATACTTCGCTAGAAGTTATGAAAAAGTATTTCTACGCATTTTGGGTAAAGAGGAACGAACTTAACCCAGAGCAAGAATGGGAGGAATATTGGACAAACGTAAAGGCCGTTGACAAAATCTTTGGAACTAGAATCCGAAAAGGGTACAATACGGACCGTGGTAGAGTGTATTTAAAATACGGCAAACCAAATTCTAGAATGGAAGTTCCGAACGAACCTAACTCCTATCCTTACGAGATTTGGCATTACTTTCAAATTAACAATCAAACCAACGGGCGTTTTGTTTTTTGGTCGAACGATAACGTAACTAACGACTATGAAGTGCTGCATTCTACCATATTTGAGGAAACCAATAATCCGCGTTGGGAAATGATGCTAAAAATGAGAAACACCTCACTTTACGATTTAGACCAAACCGACCCTGGTTATTCTCGTGGCGGGCGTGCTAGAGAATATTGGGATAATCCGCGCTAACATAAGAATACCAATATATTTGCGGACTTTTTTAGCGGAACACAAGTAATGTCAAAACCCAAACTTGCAATTGTTTTATTGAGCTACAACAGCTTAGAATTGGTAAAGAATTATTTACCGCTCATAATGTCGAGTATTCCCACCAACAAGAACTACGAAATTGTGGTAGTTGACAATGCTTCAGCAGACGACCTTGGCGATTATGTTCTATCCAATCATCAAGATGTTAGGCTAATTACACTTAAAGAAAACCACGGATTTACAAACGGATATTGCGAGAGTTTAGCACAAATTGAAGCGGAATATTACTGCCTAATTAGCTCTGATATTGAAGTCACCCCAAACTTCACTGAAGCCGCAGTTGATTTGTTAGATTCCGACAAGAAAATAGCCGGAGTACAACCAAAAATAATGAGCTGGGATAGACGCTCTGATTTTGAATACGCAGGAGCTGCAGGTGGCTTTATTGACCATTTAGGTTACCCATTTTGTCGTGGCAGAATGGTAAATAAAGTAGAAGAAGATAACGGACAATACGATACCGTTCAAGAAATCTTTTGGGCTTCGGGTGCTTGCCTTTTTATACGTGCGGATTTATATCATGAAGCGGGAGGTTTAGACAATGATTTCTTTGCTCACATGGAAGAAATTGACCTGTGTTGGCGTCTCAAAAATATGGGGTATAAAATTATGTTTCAGCCAAAATCGGTGGTTTACCACATGGGCGGATTCATTATTAAATATGGTAGTCCCGCAAAAGTGTTCAGAAACCATCGCAACAACCTTATTATGATGCTCAAAAACCTACCTCCTTACGAGTCGCTTTGGAAAATTCCATTGCGCTTTTGTATGGATTTTCTAACACTGCTAAAAATGGCTGCCGACGGAAACTGGAAAACTGTTCCTGCCGTTAGCAAAGCTCATATTCAGTTTTTATGGTATTTGCCTAAATGGCTTAAGAAACGAAGTGCCGTAAATAAACTGAAAAACAACCCAAACCTGCGCGGCATGTACCCTAGGAGTATGGTGTGGGCATTCTTTGCAAAAAAGATCGACAAGTTCTCAGATCTTGGCTGGAAACCTTAAGCAACAAATTTTCACTTTTTAGCTCAACCAACTAATACTTTAAAGCGTTTACAATATGCAACTTGCGATTGCGTTAGCACAGCGTTCAACTATGAGCACCACACTCAAAATACTACTAAGTTTTTGTTTGCTATTTTCAGTTCAATTACTGATGGCGCAAGAGACTGTTTCAGGCAAACTAAAAGACGCTTCCGCGGGTGCCCCTTTACCCTTTGCTACTATTAAAATAGCCAATACCAACTACGGCACCACCTCAGACGAAAATGGCGAGTTTTCATTCTCTATTCCTAAATCAAGCAAAATAACGGACTCAAGTTTAGTGGAGATTTCATTTGTGGGTTACCAAAAACTAACCCTAACATTAGAAGAGCTCAAGAAGAAAAAAAATATTAAACTCAGCCAAAACCTACAGCAACTTGAAACTTTTGAAGTCACCGCTGAAATATCAGAAGAAGCTGAAGCCGTTCAATCTACCCAAATGAGCGCGGTAAAACTAGACATGCGCGAAATAAAATACCTACCTGCCATTGGTGGTGAAGTGGACATTATAAAAGCAGCTCAATTGCTTCCTGGTATTTCTGCTGGGTTTGAAGGTAGTACAGGGTTGTATGTGCGCGGTGGAAATGCGGATCAAAACTTGGTGATTTACGATGATGCTCCACTTTATGAGTTTGGGCATCTATTTGGCTTTTTCTCCATTTTTAATAACGATGTTGTTGAAGATATTACCATTCTAAAAGGGGCATTTCCGGCAAATTACGGTGGGCGGTTATCTTCTGTAATTGATGTGGAATCTAAGAGCGAATTTACCGATACGCTAAAAGGGCAAGGTGGAATTGGACTGTTGTCTTCTCGCCTTACTCTTCAAGCTCCGTTTGCAAAAGGAAAAGGAAGCGTTTTAGTTTCTGGTCGCCGCACCTATATTGATCGAGTAGCTCGTATAGTTGATGAGGATATCCCCTATTACTTTTACGACGCTAACGGAAAAGTAGGTTATCAAATCAACGACAAAAACACCCTTTGGTACAGCGTTTACTTTGGTGAAGACATTCTTTCGGTTGCGGAAGAAGGTGGAGATCAAGACGCATTTAACTCAAACTTCGGTTACGATAAATTCAATTTTACCCAATCTGTAAAATGGAACAGAATTTACTCTGCCAAATTATCCTCAGATATCAGCCTGGTAAACACCCTCTTCTCGTACAACATAAACGGACGCTTTGATGAAAACTCTTTAAAAGTATCCTCCAATGTTTTGGACGCTGGATTAAAACCAAAGTTTACTTACAGACGAAATAAATACCACACAATTGAATACGGCTCTGATATTATTTTTAGAAGATTTACACCTAACATTATCAATACAACGGGAGAAATTTCAGCCTTTTTAGAAAGTAATGCGGGACCAGAAATAAACAACTTGGAATATGCTGCCTACGGAGTTTCTAAACAAAAATTCTTTGGCGGTTTGTTAGCTGTGGATTACGGTTTAAGATTAAGCGGCTCCTTGGCAGATGGCAAAAACTACTTGGGTTTTGAACCTCGCCTTGCAAGCAGATACACCATTAACGAAAACAATACAGTAAAGCTGTCATATTCAAGAATGAGACAGTATTTGCACCGCGTTTCAAGCGCTAGCGTTGTTTTGCCAACCGACCTCTGGTATCCGGTTACCAATAGTGTACGTCCAATGACGGCCGACCAAGTAGCAGTTGGATACGATCACCTTTTTCCAAAAGTAAAAACCACATTTACTGTTGAAGGTTATTACAAGTACATGCAAGATGTAATTGAATACAAAGAAGGGGCTAACCTAATCTTAAACAACGATTTTGAAGAAGAACTCCTACAAGGCCGTGGTGACGCGTACGGTACTGAATTTTTACTCAAAAAACGAAGAGGAAACTTCACTGGCTGGATAGGCTACACCCTCTCTTGGTCCACCAGATTGTTCGATGAGCTAAACAACGGAAATAGATTTTGGGCCAGATACGACAGACGTCATGACTTTAGCTCCACCTTTTCATACGATTTAACCAAACGTTTTACAGTATCGGCAATTTGGGTTTACAGCTCGGGTCCTCGTTTTACAGCTCAAACCGGCCAATATATTGTGCCTAACCCTACCCTAACAGGAATAGACATTGTACCAATTTATTCCGAGCGAAACGCCATAAGTCTATCGCCAAGTCACCGATTAGATTTGAATTTGGTGTATAAGCCCAACAAAAAATTCAACGGTAGATGGCAAGGTGCATGGAATGTAGGAGCATACAACGTGTACAATCAAGCGGCTCCTTTTCAAGTGCAAATTGAACCCACTCAAACAGGATATAAATATGTTCAACCCGGGTTGTTCGGCTTTTTGCCCTATTTCTCCTATAATTTCAGTTTCTAATGAGGTACTTAGCAGTCATATTAGCTTTTTTGGCAATTGGATGTACACCAGAGCCAATAGATTTAGAAATAGCGCAAGCGGAAAGCAAACCTGTGTTGGGTAATCAAATTGTTCCAGACAGAGGAATGTTGTTGGTTTTAACGCGTTCGTTTAGCGCTTTATCTGATGGAACACAGGGCGGTTTTACAGAAGACGATTTAAACAGTTACCTGATTACCGATGCAGTAGTTACGGTTGATTTCAACAATCGCTCGGTAGATTTACCTGAGTTGCAGCCAGGTTTATACTTTAGTTTAGATGTATTGCAAGAAGAAGGCGTAACCTATACCTTAAACGTGAACGACAAAAACAACAAGCAAACTATTTCTGCTTCAACTACAGTATTACCTCCAGTAGCTATCCAAAATGGATCAGCCAAGATTGATCCCCGTCCTACTGGCGAAAAAAACTTAAATCTAAACTTCAATTTCAACGACCCCGTTGGGGCTAACTTTTACATGTTCAACGTGTACATTAATCCAAGAATCCCCAACGAGGAAGTAGGAGTAACACCCGGCTTTGGAAGTGACATTGGGGGTCGAAAAGGTGGGGCGCCGCAAAGCGATTTTTCTGGTTTTGGAAACATTTTTAGCGACTATTCCCAAACTTGGCTGTTTACCGATGAAGGACTGGATGGTTCAAACATTTCAAAAGACATCACCATTTTTGATTTAAACGTTACCACCCAAGATACCATCTTTTATACGTTATCAAATATTTCAGAAGATTATTACACCTTCCTTCAATCGAGAGAACGTTCAAATAACACCATACCTTTTGTTGGAGAGCCTGCTACCTTACCCACAAATGTAGAAGGTGGTTATGGATATTTTTCGATGCATTACCCTGTACCTTATTTCCTGAATATAGAAGAGTAATAAACCAAGGAATTAAGGAACTAGAGTAACTTCTGCGGTTATATTTGCCGACCATGTTTTCAGTATCAAAAGTTTCTATGTTTTTGAGCGGTAAAGAGCTCTTTGCCGACATTTCTTTTATGATTAAAGAAAAAGATCGAATTGGTTTAGTTGGTAAAAACGGTGCTGGAAAATCGACTTTGCTAAAAATCATTGCTGGAGCACAACAACCTACCACTGGAAGCTTTGATATTAGTGGAGAAAAACGCGTTGGTTACTTGCCCCAAGAAATGAATTGGGAGTATGACAAAACCGTTTTTGGAGAAACTATGGAGGTTTTTAAAGATGTGCTAGACCTCGAGAAAGAAATAAAGCACATCAACAAGCAACTAGTTGAGCGTACCGATTACGAAAGTGAGGGGTACTCGGCCTTAATTGAACGGCTTAATGAAATTCATTTAAAACTCGGAACTATGGAATCCGAGAAAATGGAAAGTAAAATTGAAAAGGTACTAAAGGGGCTTGGCTTTAACCGTTCAGAGTTTGAGCGACCATTAGCTGAGTTTAGCGGAGGTTGGCAAATGCGAGTGGAACTAGCCAAAATTCTACTCACCGAGCCTGATCTGCTGCTTTTAGACGAACCTACCAACCACTTGGATATTGAATCGATTTTATGGTTGGAAGAATACTTTCAATCCTACCCCGGTGCCATTGTAATGGTAAGTCACGACCGACGTTTTTTGGACAACATAACCAATCGAACCATTGAAATTGTATTTGGAAAAATCTACGATTACAAAGCAGCTTATACCAAGTATTTAGAGTTGCGACAAGAGCGCTACGACACGCAAATTGCCACCTACAAAAACCAACAGAAACACATAGATCAGCAAGAGCGTTTTATTACTCGATTTAAAGCAAAAGCCAGTAAATCAAAGCAAGTGCAGAGTAAAATTAAAATGCTCGAAAAAATTGAACGCATAGAATTAGATGAGTTCGACGAGTCTAGTATTCAGTTCCACTTCCCTCCTGCTCCAAGATCTGGCGCGGTGGTGGTTGAGGCTGAAGACATAAACAAGCATTACGAAGAAAAACACGTTCTCAAAAACCTAAACTTTAAAATTCAACGTGGAGATAGAATTGCGTTTGTAGGTAAAAACGGAATGGGAAAAACCACTCTCGTAAAGCTTATTACTGGCGAAACAACAGGAACTGGTAATCTTACTATTGGTCACAATGTAGCTCAGGGTTATTACGCACAGGTTCAGGAAAAAACATTGAGCAAAGACGCAACTGTACTAGAAACCTTAGAAGCAGAAGCAACTGGTGATTGGACCAAAACCAACAAATTACGGGGATTGCTGGGAGCGTTTTTATTCCGAGAAGCTGATATCGACAAAAAAGTTAAGGTACTCTCTGGTGGAGAAAAATCGCGTTTGGCGTTGGCTAGGTTGCTGCTTTTTGAGAATAACTTAATCATCCTTGATGAGCCTACCAACCACCTAGACATAAGAGCCAAAGACGTTTTAAAACAAGCGCTTCAAAACTTTGATGGAACATTAATCGTGGTTTCTCACGATAGGGATTTTTTAAGTGATTTGACTACCAAAACCTTTGAGTTTACGCCACATGGTGTAAAAGAACATTTGGGAGATATCAGCGAGTTTTTGGATAAATACAAGTTAGATCACTTCAGAGAATTTGAACAAACTCCAAAAGAAGAAGCTTCAGCTAAAAAGGAACCAACAGCTGAATCGTCCTCAGATAACAAACTTTCTTACGAAGAAAAAAAGGCTAAAGAAAAAGAAGAGCGCAAACTAAGGTCTGAGCTCAAACGATGCGAGCAAAAGATTGAAAAGCTCGAATTGGAACTGGCACAACTAGAAAACAAAATGAGCGATCCCGCCTTTTACGACAGCCAAAACGAAGAGTCGAAAAAGCTCTTTTTTGAGCATTCCGAAGTTCAAAAGCAGTTAGACACACACATGCTGGAATGGGAGGAGTTGACAGAGAAGTTGATAGGGGAATAATTTGATAATTGGGTAATTGAATACGCCCGCAGATCTCAGAGATAGACGCTGATACTCCACTACATACCAATTAACTTTAATCCAAAGTGACGCAAAGAATATGCAATGTTTCGCAGCTGCTTAATTGTCAAATTGAAAATTAACTCATTGATAATTGACTAATTACCTCATTTTCACCCATAGATAATCAATCTCCTAGATGAACTTGAACCAAAATTTAGCTTTAAACAACCTCCAACGCATCACTCACTTTAGTAGCTAGTAACGCCTTCTCCAACACCTCTTGCATGCTTGAAACGAAATGAAACGTTAGACCTTTCAAGTACTTTTCGTTTATTTCCTTAATGTCTTTTTCGTTTTCTGAGCAGAGTATTATTTCTTTGATATTAGCGCGCTTTGCGGCCAATATCTTCTCCTTAATACCACCAACTGGTAATACTCTTCCGCGAAGAGTAATCTCACCTGTCATGGCTAATTTAGATTTTACTTTACGTTGGGTGAAAAGAGAAGCCAAAGACGTGAGCATGGTTATACCCGCAGAGGGTCCATCTTTTGGCGTTGCACCTTCTGGTACGTGAATGTGAACATTGTACTTATCAAATACTTCAGCCTTTAGACCCAAAACATGCGCATGCGCTTTTAAGTATTCCAGAGCAATCACTGCGCTTTCTTTCATTACATCGCCAAGATTTCCGGTAAGTGTCAACTTTCCTTTACCTGGGGTGATGGAAGACTCAATAAATAGTATGTCACCTCCCACAGATGTCCAAGCTAAACCCGTTACAACACCGGCAATATCGTTGTTTTCGTATTTTTCTTTTGGAATACCAGGGCCAAGTAAATCGTTTAATTGTTCTGAGCTTATGGTAGGATTAAACTCCTCTTCCATGGCAACCTTTGTGGCCACTTTTCGCACCACTTGTGCCACTTTTTTCTCTAATGTTCTTACACCCGACTCGCGTGTATATCCTTCGATTAAGGACTCCAACACTTTTTTTGAAAGCTTTACATCGGTCTTTTTCATACCGTGATCTTTCAATTGCTTTGGCAATAAGTGTTTGTTGGCTATTTCTACTTTTTCCTCAACCGTATATCCAGTTAGGTTTATTATCTCCATTCTGTCGCGCAAAGCAGGCTGAATTCTTCCCAAATCGTTAGCCGTCGCAATAAACATTACGTTAGAAAGATCGTAATCCATTTCTACGTAATTATCGTAAAATGAATTGTTTTGTTCTGGATCTAAAACTTCCAACAAAGCCGACGACGGATCACCTTGGTGACCAGTTCCTACTTTATCAATTTCGTCAAGAATAAATACTGGATTCGATTTTTCGGCCTTTTTTAAATTCTGGATTATTCTGCCCGGCATGGCTCCTATGTAGGTTTTTCTATGACCTCTTAATTCGGCCTCATCACGCAATCCGCCTAACGAAATTCTAACGTACTTTCTACCAATTGCTTCTGCAATAGATTTACCCAATGAGGTTTTACCAACTCCCGGAGGGCCAGCAAAACACAGAATAGGCGACTTCATATCGCCCTTAAGTTTCAATACGGCTATATGCTCAATTATTCTATCCTTTATTTTCTCTAAACCGTAATGATCTCTATCCAAGATTTTACGAGCACGCTTTAAATCAAATGAATCTTTAGAGAACTCGTTCCATGGTAAATCGAGCAGTAATTCCACATAATTGAGCTGTACAGAATACTCCATACTTTGCGGATTGATTCGCTCTAATTTATCCAACTCTTTTTGGAATCGCTCACCAATCTCTTTGCTCCATTTTTTCTTTTCTGCTCTTGCGGCTAATTCATTTATCTCTTCCGCAACTGGGTTTCCACCAAGCTCCTCTTGAATAGTTTTCATTTGCTGCTGCAAGAAGAATTCACGCTGCTGTTTGTCTATATCCACGCGAACCTTGCTCTGAATATCGTTTTTGATATCCAACATTTGCAGTTCTTTGGTCATGTAGCGCATTACGCGGTTGGCACGCTCTGTAAAATCAGATTCGTTAAGTATATTTTGCTTTTCCTCTACCCCAGCGTTCATATTTGAGGAGATGAAATTCAACAAGAAATTAGGGCTCTCAATGTTTTTTATAGCAATGTTGGCTTCGGTAGGTATTTCTGGCGATTTCTCAATAATTTCAAGAGCCAAGTCTTTTACAGAGGTTACCAATCCTTGAAATTGTTCGTCTTTTTTAGACGGAAAAATTTGCTCCACCGGGATAACTGTCGCCCTCATATAAGGGTCGGTCTGCACAACTTCTTTCAGTTCGAATTTCTGCTTTCCTTGTATGATTATCGTTGTGTTTCCGTCGGGCATTCTAAGCATTTTAAGAATGCGAGCAACTGTACCAATCTTATTTAGATGTTCAAGAATTGGGTCTTCCACACCTTGATCTTTTTGCGCGATTACTCCAATGGTTTTATCGGAGTTATAAGCATCCTTTACCAGTTTAATTGATTTATCTCTACCAACTGTAATCGGAATTACAACTCCTGGAAATAAAACCGTATTCCGTAGCGGTAAAATTGGCAGACTTTCAGGGATGTTTTCTTTATTCATTGAGTCTTCATCCTCTTGCGAAAGCAAAGGAATAAAGTCGCCAGTATCTTCCATACCGTCCACTAGCTTAAGAATTTCGAAGTTGTTGTTCATGTAAAATTGTTAAGTCAAAAAGGCAGATAATTGCCTGTTTACTTGTTTAATTGGATTAAGTCAAGGTCTGTGCCAGCGACTATGATCGGTATTTTTTGTCAGCCTCAAATGCATTTTCCAATATTGATTCATCCTCTTTTGATAATTCAATATTTCTGCGTGCCATCATACGCTCTGCTACTTCTTCGGCTTTATCTAGCTTAAAAGTCTGGAATCCGTTTGCACCTCCCCACGAAAATGAAGGGATAAATTTTGGTGGAAAATCTCCTCCGTATATATTCGCCGATACTCCTATCACGGTTCCTGTGTTAAGCATGGTATTGATTCCCGTTTTGCTGTGATCTCCCATAATAACACCACAAAACGTTTCACCGGTGTTAACCGAACTTTCGGAACTGTAATCCCAAACAGAAACGGATGAATAGTTGTTTTTGAGGTTACTGCTATTAGTGTCCGCGCCTAGGTTACACCATTCGCCAATCACCGAATTGCCCAAAAATCCATCATGCCCTTTGTTGGAATAACCGTAAAAAACAGTATTGCTCACCTCACCACCAACTTTGCAATGCGGGCCAATGGTAGTGTCACCGTATATTTTAGCTGACATTTTTACGGTCGAATGATCTAAGGCAGCAAAAGGACCACGAATAACACTTCCTTCCATTATCTCTGCATCCTTTCCAATGTAAATTGGACCATTTTTAGAATTGAGCGTTACTCCTTCAACTTTAGCGGATACATCAATAAAAAAGTCATCTCCCAAAAGCACGTTGTTTTCCGAGTGCGAATTGGTTTGCTTAAGTTGCAAGCTTTCAATATCTCTAGAAATTTCTGCACCATTGTTTTTAAAGATCGCTAACGGACTATCAATTATAATGGCATTTGATGTTGATTCGATGATTTCCAATTCGCTAATTTCTGTTTCCAATTCAGAAATTGTTTTCAAATCATTATCGGGTCGAAAAGCTAAACAAGTTCCAAAAGCAACTAATTTCTGACCAATTTTTAGGTTTTCTATTTCTTCAATTAAAACTTTGTTTGGGATTACATTACCGGCAATGTACAGTTTTGCCGAAGCGTACTTCTTAAATTTCCTTTGAAGATAATCCGCTGTTATATAGCCAGCGGCATCCCAGTTGGTCATTGCATCCCATTTCTCACTTATTTTAAGAATTCCAATCCGCAAATCTGCAGCAGGTCTGGTATAGGTTAGCGGTAGTAATTTAATATGACTATCGTTATCGAAGAAAATGAAATGCATGCAAAAACTTTTGGTCCAAATTAGGGCAAAAAAAAGTCCCGAAACAATCGGGACTTTAAATAATCTTTAAAACTTTTGGTTCAATTACTTTTTGAACTTAGCGTAACGTGTTTTGAATTTATCCACTCTACCAGCAGTATCAACGAATTGCATTTTACCAGTGTAGAATGGGTGAGATTGTGAAGTAATTTCACATTTGATTAATGGGTATTCAGATCCATCTTCCCAAGTAACCGTTTCGCTTGAAGGTGCAGTAGATCTACCAATAAACATATGATCGTTTGTCATGTCCTTAAAAACAACTGGACGGTAGCTGTCTGGGTGAATATCTTTTTTCATTTTAGTCTTTGCTTAGTAATTCGGGCGGCAAAAATAAAAATTTTTAACCCTAAAAATTCACCAATACAATAAAAAAGTAAGAATCTCGTAAAAGAGCTGAATTCTCGGTTTTTAATTTGGATACTTTTGCCGCGTGAAACAACTACTTTTTCTTCTTTCGATAGTTTTTATATTGGGTTCTTGTAAAAAAAGAAACCTGGGAATGGAAGAAAATGGTACACTTACTTTTTCAAGTCCAAGTATCGTTTTCGATACGGTTTTTACTGGAATTGGATCGGCAACCGAGTTCATAAAAGTTTACAACCCACACAACAAGGACATCAACATTTCATCGGTAAGGCTTGAAGGAAAAGCAGGCAAGTCGTACCGATTTACCCTAGACGGTTTTCCTGGCAACCAAGAGGATGTATTTATTCCTGCAAATGATTCCTTGTACCTTTTTGCTGAAGTAACTATTGACGCAAACGATATTAATAGTCCGTTTTTTGTAGAGGATAACATTGTATTTACCACCAATGGCAAGGAACAAAAAGTGAAACTTACCGCTTATGGCCAAAATGCCTACTACTACCGGCCAACTCAAGTTATTCAAGGCTTACCTCCCTTCTCTAACCTTGCCAATTATTTGCATACTCCCCTCACCTCTCTTGAGGTAAATTGGAAGAACGACAAACCACATGTTATTTTCGGTTATTTATTGGTCGATAGCCTTTTAACCCTAAATATTGAAGCTGGAACTCAAATTCACTTTCACGAAAATGCCGGGTTATGGGTTTACAGAGGTGCCGCGTTAAATGTAAATGGCGAATTGGACAATGAAGTAGTTTTTCAAGGGGATAGAGTAGAGGCTGATTTTGACGATAAAACTGGACAATGGGACCGTATCTGGATAAATACAGGAGCAGAATCGACCATAAAATATGCGCATATTAAAAATGGTTTTGTTGGCTTACAAGTTGAGCCGCTTCCCTTTGATGATCAACAGGAAGTAAACCCGAACAAAGTTAGAGTCGAAAAAACTACAATATCTAACATGGCTGGGATCGGCGTCTTTTTGAGAAATGCCAACGTTGAAATGGAAAACTCCTTGGTTTACAATATGGGCAACTACAATGTTGCCATAACCGGAGGTGGTAACATTAGTTTTTTGAACTCTACACTCGCCAATTACTGGAGTGATGGTGGTAATCGTGAAGACCCAATGTGTTTCATAAGCAATAGATACAGTACTGGTGAAAATTCAGAAGAAGCCTACGATTTAAACTTAACTTTTGGAAATA
>CBFICO010000067.1:3874-12909 GCA_965661115.1 Salibacteraceae bacterium | reverse complement strand
TGCTCCGAGCTTTGCATGGTAATTCCGTAAATGTCTTTGCCTATTTTTTTGTGGTTATCGCAGACCCAGTGTGGCAGAGCTGTTCTCGATACACCGCTCGTTCCTCGCGCCACTCGAACTGACATCTGATGTCCGACATCCGATGTCTGATGACTGATGTCGGATGTCCGATGACCCAAAAAAATCTTCACTAAATCTTTACCGTTTTTACCAGCGCCCCAAATTACTAATTCTCTTGAGGTATCGTAATCTAACTCTTTGAAATTCTTTATTTTAAGGTCGTAGTACCTATTGTCTTTATATTCATCCCAAGTTCTAGAAATTCGATTGCTACGGTCTCTCCAATAGTGCAGGATAACATCAATGCCAATCACTTTTAATTTAGCTGCATACATCCTAAAACACAGATCGTAATCCTCTGGGTAAACCAATGGGTTAAATGCATCAATGCGATCAAAATCCTCTCGGTGAATTATCCAGCAATGCGATGGAATAACACACTCGCGGTAAATCTCTTGATAATGCAGGTTGTGTTTGGCTACGTTATTTAGCCATTGCTCGTATTTTAGAAAGCCTTCGCCGACGACTCCTTCATCCACAAAATGTTGCGTACCACCGGCAATTACATGGCCTTTGCCATACTCGAGCCACTCGGTTACTAACGTCTCTATCTTGTAGTGGGGCATTTTATCGTCGGAGTCCATTCGGTTGATGAGCTCTCCAGATGACATTGCGTAAGATTGTTGCAAGGTCTGAATCAACTTAAACCCTTTTCCGTCAGCGTATTTTATTCGCGTATCTTTAGCGGCATAGTTAGCTAGGATTTCAGGCGTATCGTCGGAGGAATGATCGTTAATGGCAATCAATTCCCAGTTTTGATAGGTTTGATTAATAATAGAATCTATACAGGCTGGTAGGTAAGGTGCAGTGTCCTTTACCGCCATTATTATCGATACTAGGGGTTGTTCCATGCGTGATTTAAGATTCAAAAGGGAGCATAAAAACCGTGGTTACAATTCCGCCTTGTGTGGCCAGCTAAATGTTTCTAAAGAAGGATTCATTGCGATTATAATCATACTCAATTACTCCTTTTTTGAAATGAGGCGAGCTCTTTTCGTTGTTGGTTCTGAGTACAGTGTTAGCTAATTCTGAAAGAACGGCATTTTTAATTCTGTGAAGTAATCTGTGATTTTCATCCTTTACGGCAATTTGTAAGTTACTGTAATCCAATTCCGTGATGCCGATAATTTTAGACCGGTTTCCTTGAATTGCTACGAATGCTTCATTCAGTTTTTCTTGTAAAAGTTGAGTGGTGTAGTTGGTTAAAAAATTAGCGATGAAAAACCCTGCAACTCCAATAAGAGCAGTAATAGATACAATTGATATTAAACCCTTCTTTTTCAACTAGGCTTCAATTGTAATCTTGTATCCAGCGTGACTTCTCAAGTTTATAACCCGATTTTCGTCCAACAAAAGATACTGTCCTCTAATGCCCATAAGTTTAGATTCGATTATAGGATTTGAATCTAGTTTAATAGACTTAACTTTCTCTGGGTATTGCTCAACAGGATAATTGATTTCGAGAATATCATCTATGGGTAAAACATATTGCCTTAAGTGAATAGGTAACAATTCCCTTAAGCGCTTTCGTTCTTCTGTAAAATCAATTTCAGCTCTTTCGTCTGTAAGCATTTTACGCCAATTGGTTTTATCTGAAATGTACGGTTTTAGCTCTACTTCAATCGCTCCAGCTTTCTGACGATAAGGGGTTTTCGCAAATTTCATCACCTTCCAAGCACCTTGATCAATCCAACGAGAAGGGATGCTTTTATCGCGTGTTACACCTACTTTCATAGCACTGGTTAACGCCAAATACACATAATGTGGTCTGGCATGGCGCGCGCGTTCCCAACTCAGGTTTCGCAACCCAACACCAATATGACTTTGATCTAATTCTGGATTAATAATACTCTCTACCGCTTCGGGGTTATTGCGCCAAGCATCGTAGCTTAGGCCCTCCCCAAAAGTTTTGTTTATAGATTTTCCGGTGGCTACACAATTGATTTGCCCCTCAAAGTTGATAGCTATGTTCTTTCCAACCAATGTAGTCATATCAACCATTTCGCCTGGTTCAAGATTGTCGAATAAAGGCAAGTGGTACTGAACGGGTTCGCCCAATTCTACACGCATTTTTCTGATGTTACCACTACCTTTCATTTAATGTTGTTTAGAATTTCGTTTACGTCTGGTCGCTGTCTATAGTCGGGGTCAAAATGCATCCATACAATTCGACCTTCTTTATTGATGAGATAGCTTGCTGGAATTGGAATAATGCCGTCTTTACTGCCTGTATGTTTTGCATTGCTGGCGCTGTATTCTTTGTGTTTTAATGGAACATAGTTCGGGGTTATTTTAACCGCAACATCATAAGTACTCATAGCGTACCAACCGGGGTCTAGACCAATTGTATAATCAATTTTCAAATCTTCTTTTAATTCCTTAAGATATATTGGCTTTTCCCTTGTGATAGCTATAACTCTAACTCCATTATAAAACAGTTCTTTGTAGACTCCTTGTAGCTCCATTAAGTACTGCTTATCGTATTTATGCCAACTTCCAATAAAAAAATGAACCAGTACATAATTCGAGGTTTTCATTAGTTTGTCCAGGTTAACAGATCCTCCTTCAAGAGTTCCTACCTCAAAATCTGGGGCTTTTTTCCCGACCTTGAGTTTTGATTTTTGAGCAAATCCACTCATTGATATCACAAGAGACACTATCAGAATCCATAAAACTTTTTTCATAATTCATTTTTAGAAGAAACGTTCGACAATATTTTGGGAAGCACCGTCATCCCTTTCATGACAAGGAATCTAGAATTGCTTTTAGATTCCTGCTTTCGCAGGAATGACGCCAACATTTCAATAATTATTAAATAGCTCCACATCATTCTGCAACAGCAACATTTTTGATAAGCATCAAAGTTAAGGTTTTATGTTGTGGGTTTCTTGTTGATTTCAACTATTCGAGTAAAATTTTTGTAGTGGTATAATGCGTAAATTCGAGGCTTCTAAAAACAAAACAAAATGATAAAAAGGTTTTTCATTATTGGCCTTATGGCGGCTTTCTCGTTATCCGGTTTTTCTCAAGATACAACCATAGTTCAATGTTTCGATTTTAACGACATTACCAAGCGTAGGGGAGTTTATAATTTTCCTGATGCTAGCGAAGAATTCAGTAAAATTTTAATGGTTTACACTCTTAAGTGTGACCCAAGAACTACCAGAGATCAATACGATTGTGGTGAATGGGATTACCTGACTTACACCAAACTATATCATCACGACGGTACCATCGATTCTACCTATAAAACGCACCCTACATTCAGAATTGGAACATCTGCTCCTGCGGAGTATAAATACAAAACCACACCAAGTTTCGATATTATACAAGACAAACAGTTTAGTATTAGACATACCGCTACACGATCCATTACAAGAGATACTGTGGGCATTGGAAACGCAACAAATTCTGCTGCTTTAGCTGCGGATAAAATGAGTGGAAGAGCACAATACATTTGGACAGCAAGTGAGCTGTCTGCTGCAGGAATGTCAGCTGGTAATATATCTGGTATTCAGTTGGATATTAAGAAACTAGGAAGTGTACTTTCTAATTTTGAAATAAGAATGGGGCATACTTCAGCAGATTCTACTGATGGAAATTTCATTCAAAACCTAACAACTGTTCATCGCCATGAAATGCAGTTTACTTCACTTGGGTACAACGATGTTCAATTCACCAATAACTTTGCTTGGAACGGAACAGACAACATCGTTGTAGAGTTTTTGTTTGATAACAAAGCTGAGGGATCTGCAATTGAATTAAACGCAACGGCAACATCGCATTCTTCTGGTGTAGAGCAAAAAGGAAGCGAGTATTATCTTGATTTTAACGGCTCTCAGCAATATGCAAACCTTGGTCAGTCCTTTTTAATCGATGGCAATAAACCAAGAACTATTGAATTATGGTCTAGAGTAGATTTGTTTAATAATGGTGGGTTGTTTCAGGCGGGTAAAGCTACAAATGGGGCAGATTTTTCGCTCCGCACTTTGGGGACTGATGATAGATTCAGAATGCAACAATTTGGTCCTGCAGATTTTGATTTTACTTATCCAGGAGTTAAAGGTGGGTGGCATCATTACGTTGCAGTTCGTTCTGGCGGAACCACTACGGTTTATATCGACGGAAATAACGCTGGTTCTGAAACCAGTGCAATCAGCACTCAGCTAAACAATGTGTTTTTAGGAAGATGGCAAGGGCGCTATTTAACTGGTGCAGTAAAAGAGTTTAGAGTTTGGGATAAGGCTCTGTCATTGTCCGATATTCAAGCTTGGCACAACAAATCTGTTACTACTTCACATCCTTCGTATAATAATTTAGTGGCTTATTATAAACTAAATGAAGCTTCAGGAAACACATTGAAGGATAGTAGCTCAAAATCAAACCCAGATGGCAATGTAATAAATAGTGCTGTTAGAAAACGTATTCTTGCGGAAGACCTGTTACTTAACGCATTTAAAACCAAATTACGCCCCAATATAGTTTTTGAGCAGGGAGTGTATACCTCTGTGAAAGACTCGGTTTTGGTAAACGACACCATTTTTAGAAGTCCAGTTACTGTATACGAATACAACAACCCGGCTGGTGGTAAAAAGATAGATGATAATGACCCAAATCATCCAACAATAGCTACAAAAACAACTTTAGTGTGGACTGCTGATGTTGACTGGTATATAAGAGACCGACAAGGAAATATTATATCTACCCACAAAGTACCAACCGATGTTACCTTAACCCAAGGCACAAAAGAGTGGTACAGTCCAGAGGTTGTATTTGAACTAGCGCGATTTATTACTCCTTACGGTATTCGTTTGGATTTAGGTTCTGATGGATTTACTTGGTTTTATGATGTTACCGATTATCGACACCTTTTAGCCGATAGCGTTGATATTAGCGCTGGAAACCAACAAGAGTTAATCGATCTTAAATTTATGATGATAAAAGGTAAACCTGCTAGACCTGTTGTAGCTATGAACAGAGTTTGGGGGACGTATAGAAGCTATCGTTATGATCAAATGAGTGATAATAGAGTGTTGGCTCCTAAAAAAGTTAAACAACACCCGGATGCGGAATACATGATGCTAAAAACTCGATTAACGGGGCATGGGCACAAGAGCGATAATGGGCAATTCCCACATTGCTGTGAGTGGAAAGACAATATACATTACGTGTATGCAAATGGTCAGCAGGCTGAGTCTTGGCATATTTGGCAAACCAACGATTGTGCAATGAATCCAGTTTACCCGCAAGGAGGAACGTGGCCTGGAGCGCGAGAAGGTTGGTGCCCTGGTGATGTAGTTAAAGAAACTGATGTAGAATTAAGCTCATTTATGGGCAAAGATTCAATTGAAGTAGATTATGAAATAACTCCTGTACCAGCCAATAATCAAGGAATGGGTAGTGGAAATTATATCGTTGGAATGCACCTCTTCCAATACGGGCCTGCTACTTATGAGAACGATGTAGAAGTTTATGACGTTATCAATCCTACGGTAAAAAGAATCCATTCTAGAAGAGCTTCAACATGCGGAAGCCCTATTGTCGTTATACGAAATGGTGGATCAGAGGTATTACGATCTACAACCATACGTTACAGGGTTTCTGGTGGAATAGCGCAGGAATACAAATGGAAAGGAGTGTTGAACTTTATGGAAAAAACTGAAATTCAACTACCTATTGAAGCTGAATGGTTCTTTAGCGGCGATGGTAGCAATGATTTTGAAGTGCAGGTTGGGCACCCTAATGGGGTAGACGATGAAAATCCTGCTAACAATCTGTATAAAACCAAGTTTGAGTTGCCAGTTATGTATCCCGGAAAAATTATTATGCAATTAACTACCAATGCGCGTCCAGAGCAAAATGAGCTTACCATTAAAGATTTAGACGGAAACGAAGTTTATGCTAAGCGAAATTTATCGGCTTCAACCCAAAGTAGGGATACTTTAAGCCTTCCTGAAGGTTGCTATACATTAGAATTAACCGATAGTGGTAATGATGGTTTATCATATTGGGCAAACACTGCTCAAGGCAACGGAAACATGATTTTATTTGCTTTAAACGAGACTACTGGTAATATTTCAGCTATAAAATCATTTAACCCAGACTTTGGTCATAAGGTTACTTACGCGTTTAGCATAGGTGCCGAATTGGATAAAATTGTTGAAGGCAAACCAGATTCTTCTAAAGTGCAGTGGGAGTATGATTATGTGGGTGAAGAAGAACACAACTTAGCTTGGGAGTCTTTTAAGGTTTTTCCTAATCCTGCTGCAAATGTTCTAACAGTTGAAATGATTGGTCAGGAAGGGATGCACAATATGCAAATGATAAACACTGCAGGGCAAGTGGTTTGGAGCAAATCTTTAGATGTTGAATTGTACAAGTTTGAGATTATTGACATTTCAGATTTACCAGCTGGTTTGTACGTTATTCGCATGGAAGGAAACAACAAAGTGTACAACAGTCGTTTCATGAAAGAGTAGAGCAGTGAATAAGCTCAAATCTGCAAACCGTCGCCTAAAACTATTCAGTTGGTTTAAGATTCCTTTAATCGGGATTTGCAACCCCAAGATTACTGAGCTTTCTGCTGATAAGATTGTTGTTCGTATTCCGCTTAATCTATTTACTAAAAACCATTTAGGAAGAAACATTGCTATGAAAATGGCAGGTAGCGATGTGCGAATGTCGAGCCATACTGGTAATCAAGGGATTTTGGTGGTCTATGGTTATGAGTACATAATACGTACTAAAGGCCAAGTAAAATAACTTATGGTAAATGATGAAAAACACATCCACTGGATTGAGCAAATTTTTTCAAAAGAATGCCCCGAATTTGAAAAACTAAAAAAACGGCAGATCAACAAGTTTCGGAAATGGGAAAATTTTGAAAGCTTAATTGACTGGGCAAACGAAAATTGTAAGTAAACAAAGCAACAAAGAAGACGCTAATTTGTAAAAGAATAAAACTGTAATATGACAAAATACAAATCCTCAATTGAACAAAACAAACAACGCTACTTAGATGAATTATTTGATTTACTTCGGATCCCTTCAATTAGTGCTGACCCAGCTTACAAAGAAGATGTGTTTAAAACAGCAGATGAAGTAGCAAAAAGACTTAAAGAAGCTGGCGCTGAAAATGTTGAGATTTGTGAAACCCCAGGCTACCCCGTTGTATACGCGGATAAAATAATAGACCCAAATAAGCCAACGGTATTGGTCTATGGACATTACGACGTACAACCAGCTGACCCGCTCGAGTTATGGGATTCGGGTCCATTTGAACCTGTAATTAAAGAAACTACTTTACATCCAGAAGGAGCAATTTTCGCTAGAGGTGCTTGTGATGATAAAGGGCAAATGTACATGCACGTAAAGGCATTTGAATTAATGATGGAGCACAACACTTTGCCTTGTAACGTAAAGTTTATGATTGAAGGGGAAGAGGAAGTTGGTTCCGCTAACCTTGAATGGTATGTGAAGCGAAATCATGATAAACTGGAATGTGATGTTATTCTTATTTCGGATACTGGTATGCTAGCCAACGATACGCCTTCGATTACCACTGGTCTTAGAGGTTTAGCCTATATGGAAGTAGAGCTAACGGGGCCAAATCGCGATTTACATTCTGGTTTATACGGTGGAGCGGTGGCAAATCCGATTAACATACTTACCAAAATGATTGCCTCATTACAAGATGAGGATAACAGAATTACCATCCCAGGATTCTATGACAAGGTAGAGGTTTTAAGCGATGCAGAAAGAGCTGAAATGGCTAAAGCTCCATTTAGTTTGGACGATTACAAATCGGCTTTGGATATTGACGATGTGCACGGAGAAACAGGATACGTTACAATGGAACGCAATTCTATTCGTCCTACCTTGGATATAAATGGCATTTGGGGTGGCTACACTGGAGAAGGTGCTAAAACTGTTATCCCATCAAAAGCCTATGCGAAGATTTCCATGCGATTGGTGCCAAATCAAGATCCAGACGAGATTTCAGAGTTGTTTGAAAAACACTTTGTTTCTATTGCTCCAAAAAGTGTAAAAGTAAAAGTCACTGCCCATCACGGAGGACACGGATACGTTACGCACACCAATGACCCTGACTACCAAGCAGCGAGTAAGGCCTATGAAACCACTTTTGGCAAAACACCGATTCCGGTGCGCTCTGGTGGTAGTATTCCAATTGTGGCATTGTTCGAAAAAGAACTGAAATCAAAATCTATTTTAATGGGATTTGGATTGGATAGCGACGCCATTCACTCTCCAAACGAACATTATGGTGTGTTTAACTACCTTAAAGGTATTGAGACAATCCCATATTTCTATCAGTTTTACGCAGGCGAATAATCATTATGAAAACTGCAGCATTTGCGGGTAGTACCAGCTCAAAATCTATAAACAAAAAGTTGGTAACTTATACTTTACAACAATTTAAAAATCAAGAGGTTGAACTACTTGACTTAAATGATTTTGAAGTACCGATATACAGTATGGATAGGGAAGAGGAATTAGGTATTCCTGAAGCCATTCTGGAGCTAGCAAACAAGTTGGATGATGCCGATTTAATTTTACTTTCCTTGGCGGAACACAACGGAAGTTACACTGCTGCCTTTAAAAATACCTACGATTGGTTGAGTAGAATAAAAGAGAGAAAAGTATTTAGCGAAAAACCTGTTTTTCTCATGGCGGTTTCACCTGGCGGTAGAGGTGGAGCAGGTGTTTTAGAAGCTGCTAAAGCTTGAATTCCCAGAGATGGAAGTGATATAGTTGCAACATTTTCTTTTCCCCGATTTTATGACAATTTTAAAGGTGGTGAAATTATAAATAGCGACCTTAAAAAGGAGTTACTTGAACAAATTGAATCTGTTCAGGCTAATATACAGTAATAAACACTATAGTTTTAACAACGG
>CBFICO010000067.1:0-3864 GCA_965661115.1 Salibacteraceae bacterium | reverse complement strand
AGTAAGTTTGGCGCATGCAAAATAAGAACCTAATTGTAATGCTGATGGTGCTTTGGGTCGCTCAAGTTAAGGCTCAATCGTATGATAGACTCAGGTTTGGAACTGATTCTACCTTAGAAGTTGTGACTTGGAACATAGAACGTTTCCCAAAAAATGGCCAGCTAACCATATCTGAGGTTAGGGCCATTATTGGTTCTTTGGACATAGATGTTTGGGCTTTGCAAGAAATAAGCGATACGGCTAGCCTTAACCAAGCTATCTCTACATTACCAGATTATAAAGCGGAATACGGAACAGGTTTTAACAGGGGGCTAGCTTTTGTATACAATACAAAAACGATAAAAAAGAAAGACGTGAATTACCTCTTTTCTGAAAGTAGTTACCGGTTTCCTTTACCACGGGCCCCTCTGGTGTTAGAATTTATATTTAAAGATAGCTTAGTAAAAGTGGTAAATAACCATTATAAGTGTTGCGGAAATGGTCGGTGGGAGAGAGCCGATGCTGGAGATGAAGAATCGAGAAGATATAACGGGCATCGCTTGGTGATGGATTATGTGGATAGCTTGTGGAGTAAAGAGAATGTAATGGTTCTAGGCGACTTAAACGATATATTAACCGACGATAGAGACAATAATATTTTTCAAAACGAATTGTCTAACGCTCGAGATTATTTATTTGTAGACTTGCTGATAGAGCAATCGAGCAGTACCTATTGGTCTTATCCTTCCTGGCCCTCACATCTAGATCATATACTCATCAATAGAGGATTAATTAAGCACAGAGAAACTGGGCCAAATACTATGGTCAGATGCATAAAGTTGGAAAGCGTATTGACTAGGGGTTGGAACGAATACGACCGAAATATTTCTGACCACAGGCCAGTGGCATATCGCTTTAAGTTCAAGAATGAATCTCTGAGCTCGGTGAATGCAAAGGATGAACTAGAGCAAGATGTGGTCTTTTATCCGAATCCAGTTTCCAATGTGTTAACTATCGATAGTCCTATAGACAAGAAATTAGAGCATATTAGGATATTCAATACCTTAGGAGAGCTGATCTTGGATGAGGAGTTAGTTGGAAATCAGCTTGATTTGAGTGATTTTGAGCTAGGGGTTTACTATTTGGTTTATACTGCAATGGGTGTAGAAAGAAAAGTAAAGCTCGTTAAGAACTAACAAGCTTTACTTTCATAAATATTACTCAACATCAATAGTAATCTCAACGAAGGTAGCGGCATTACCTGCTTTGTCTAAAGCGTTGATAATTACATGATATTCACCTTTTTCAGCATTAGATGGAACTCCAAAGTTCACATCAACAGTATGTGATGTGCCGGTAATGTTAAAGTTCTTTTTTACTTCCCATTCTTCTGAATGATCATGATCTCCACTTTTGTGATCGTGTGAGTGACCTTCTGCCTCATGAATATCCACTTGATAAGAAGCTAGCTCCATATCGTCGGAAATTGTACCAGATAACTTAAAGCTTCCACCAATCGCTACTTTTTGTTCGTTAGTAGGCGTTGATATACTAATGGTAGGGGCTGTAGTATCAGGTTCATCTTTTTTGCAAGCTGTAAAAGCTATTGCTGCTAGTGGTAATAACCAAAGTCGTTTCATTTTCTTTGTTTTAAATTAGACGGCAAATGTAATTGAAACATTGTTTCATTTAACTTTGCGGTATGTTAATAATTTCGGAAGAGTTAAGGCAACATAAACTTAAAGCTACACCAGCCAGAATTGCGGTATTAGAAGGTTTACGAAATAAGGAGAATGCCGTAGCGCTTTCATCCTTAGAGGAAATGAACCCCTCAATTGATCGCGTTACCATGTATCGTACCTTAATTGCGTTAAACGATAAGGGTCTAATTCATAAAATAATTGGTGCTCAAGGTCAAGCGTTTTACTCGGCTTGTGCGCCAAACTGCAACCACAATAAAGTACACGACCAGCATTTACATTTTACCTGCGACGATTGTGGTCAAACCGAGTGTATTGAGGATGTAAAGATTGAATTACCTTCCTTACCGAAGGGGTATAGTCTAAAGAACTTTAATAATGTTGCCACAGGTACATGTCCAAACTGCGCGGATTAATTCTTATTTGCTTAGTTGTTTCTGCTCGGTTGTTTGGGCAGACTAATGAATGCAGTCTGGTAGGACAAGTGGCCGATAATCACGGACATACCCTAGCTGGTGCTGTGGTGCAAGTTTTAGGTGCGAACGAAGGGGTAGCCACGGACAATAACGGTAAGTATCAACTTAACTTTCCATGTGCGGAGCGAGTAGAAATTCGTTTTTCGTTTTTAGGTTTCGAAACAATGGATACCGTTTTATCCTTCAATGCACTTCAATCCAAAAAACTAAATATTGAACTGCACACTGCTTCTGCACATTTACATCAAATGGTAGTTGAAGAACAGCGGCACCAAGATCACGAATCGTTGGCTCACGATGAGTTATCTCAAATCGACTTAAAAGAAAATCATCAAGGTACACTCATTAAAAGCCTAGAGGTAATTCCTGGTGTGCAATCAATCAATTTAGGAGTAGGAATATCAAAACCCGTTCTACGGGGTTTATCCATGAACAGAGTAGCTGTAAATCAAAACGGGGTGCGTCAAGAAGGTCAGCAATGGGGTAGCGACCATGGATTAGAGATAGATCCATTTAACCCCGAAAAAGTAGAGGTGATAAAAGGTCCTTCAACCTTGCGTTTTGGCTCGGGTTCTTCAGCTGGAATCATTAATATTTTACCTGCTGAAATTGCTCCAAAAGACACTTTATTGGGTGATGTAAGCGCCATTTACAAAACCAACAACCAACACCTTGGGGGATCTGCCCGGTTAAAATGGAATAAAAACAATTGGTTTGGCTATGCTCAACTATCCGCTCAAGAATTTGGCGATTACGAAGTACCTGCCGACTCTTTTGTTTACAACACCTATTTACTGCCAATAGAAAACAGAAGATTAAAGAATACCTCTGGTAGTGAACGTTCTTTTGCAGCAGAACTGGGTAAAACCGCCAAATGGGGTACCAGTAGACTTACCTATACCACTTACGGTATAAATACTGGACTTTTTCCTGAAGCTATGGGAATTCCCCGAAGTTATACGGTAGCGCACGACTCCAATTTTAGAGATATCGATTTACCACGACAATTGGTACAGCACCACAAAGCCACTAGCTTATCTGACTTTATGTTTAAAAACAACAAAACGCAGTTGCAGCTGATTTTATCAGCACAGCAAAATTTACGGTATGAGTTTGCGGAACCTCACGCCCACGGCAGTATCCTAACCGATTCTTTAGCGCTAGCTTTAGATTTAATTACCACCAGTGCTCAAGTAAGTGTTAAACACTATCAGAACGACAAAACGCGTCACGAATTTGGTACACAAGCCTATTATCAATTGAATGAAATAGACGGGTTTGAGTTTTTGATACCAGCCTATAACTCGTTAGAATGGGGTGGGTATTACGTGTTGGACTATCTAATTAACCCAAAAACTAAATTAAGTGCAGGCGCTAGGGTGGGGCTATATCAATTAAATGCAGTTGAGGCAAAGCTTTTTGGTACAGCCGATGCCAATAGCGATGGTTCTGTTATTCGCTCTGCGGGTTTTACCCAAACCTTGTACAATTGGAGTGCGGCCCTAGGTATAAAACGAAATTTGAACAAATGGAATACGCTAAGAGTTAACGCGAACAAAAGTTTTAGAAACCCAAGCGTTGCGGAATTAGCATCAAACGGAATTCATCACGGCACATTTAGGCATGAGCAAGGAAACCCTAGTATAGGGCAGGAGCATGGTCTGCATGCGGATATCGGTTTAGAGCGATCTAAAAACAACTTAAGTATA
>CBFICO010000066.1:0-13619 GCA_965661115.1 Salibacteraceae bacterium | reverse complement strand
TACATTTTTATTGCATTTATTGGAGCTATATTGGCTACTAGCTGCACAGAGAATATTGACTTTCCTGTTGAAACCGAACAAGAGCGTATTGTGGTTGAGGGTATGATTACCAACAAGAAACAAAAACACTTGATAAAGCTTACAAAAACAACTAGTTTTTTTGAAGAAGATGATGTGCCCGCAATAGAAAATGCTAATGTTGAAATT
The DNA here is from genome assembly GCA_965661115.1 of Salibacteraceae bacterium. Classification (GTDB taxonomy): domain Bacteria; phylum Bacteroidota; class Bacteroidia; order Flavobacteriales_G; family Salibacteraceae; genus UBA6770. Next base: position 13,412 of record CBFICO010000066.1, on the reverse strand, counting down.
ACAGACGGTACCAATACCTATTTGTGCATTGAAGAAGGTCCTGGTGAGTATTACACCCCAGATATGGCATTTCCGGTTGAAACAAATTATACCTTAAAAGTAGATTACGATGGAACCGTTTACGAAGGCTCTGATTATATGAATGAGGTAATGCCAATAGATACCATTGCAACGTTTGAACGCGATGAATTTGATTTTGAAGAAGGTATTTTAAGACCGTATGCAACCGTGGTGCTTTTTGCAACTGAGAAAGAGGGGCTAGGAGATTATTACTTGTGGAAATATCAAGTTCAAAAGCCAGATACAGCGGAGAAGGACATGACACCAACTTATAAAGATTGGACATTTGCCTCTGATGAATTTGTAGATGGCAATTCGCCAGCCGATGGCTGGCCAATTTTTGATAGAATTGAGCCGTACGAAATTGTTTCGGGTAGCACAGTTCGAGTTCAAATGTTTGGAATTTCTAAAGCATACTATGAGTTTTTGGATGCTATTGGAAAAGCGGTTTACCGTGGTGGATTGTTTGATGGACCGCCAGCAAATGTTGCTACAAACATGAACAATGGAGCGCTGGGATTCTTTGTTGCTGCCTCAGTTTCGGAGGGACAAACCGTAAAAGAATAGCATTTAATAAACACAGGAGTCTATACAGTCGTCATTTCCGAGAGCCCATCAGGCGAGTCGGGAATCTCAACACGGTAATCATGCCTAGTTTTTCAGTACCCTCACATCAAATTATTGCCGACCTTAATTGGGTTGTCTTCAATCCAAGCCTTTTAAACGCTGAGGTTTTAAACGAAGTTCAACTACAACCACTCACACCAAAACAACTTAACAGACTAAAGCAATTAGGTGGCTTAGAATTACCCTCTTCAAAACTCGGATACTATTTTGAGGCACTGATTAAGCGATACATAGAAGTTAGTGGTGCATATACCTTAAAGGCAGCAAATGTGCAAGTTGAAGAGAACAAACAAACCTTGGGCGAGTTCGATATGCTGATTGAAAACGAGAAAAGCAATCACTTTGAGCATTGGGAAGTAAGCTGTAAGTTTTACCTATGTCATACACCCCAGCAGGGATTGGAAGGCTGCTGCGGAACACAACTAAAAGATGTGTTTGCGGTCAAGCTAGCTAAAATGCGAGATAAACAGCTGCAATTATCCAAAACACCACAAGGAATTGAGACGTTACAAGAGCTTCACATCACTAAACCAACCGTAAAAGGACTACTTAAAGGAATGGTTTTCTATCAACAATCTTTAGGTACTTTTTCAAATAACCAATTGAATGATTTCCATTTTAAAGGCATTTGGATGTATAGCCCTGAATGGCACAAAACACCAGAATCGAAGTTTGTTGTGCTTCAAAAGCCATTTCTATTTTCGTTGCATAGCTACCAACTTACAGCTGTAAAAACCAATGCGGAAGTAAACGATCTGCTCAAAAAAGAAATGCCAATAATGTTAGCTGAGGTATCTGTTGAAGAAGAAGTGATAGTTGAGCAGAAAAGGTTTTGGGTGATACCTGATGCGTGGTTTGATAGCTGATTTTACAACCCCATTTCCTTCCCTTTATTTACCATAAAAGAGCGGGCAGCAGCCTTATCATTAGGAATTTCCCCTTCTAGAATGGCTTCTTTAATAGCCGCTTTTAAAACGCCAATTTCTCTACAGGGTTTTAAGTTAAAGGCTTTCATGATTTCCTCTCCGGTTACCGGTGGTTGAAAATTTCTGATTTGGTCTTTTTCTTCAATTTCCTTTAGCTTTTTTCTAACCTTTTTAAAGTTGTTTTTGTATCGGCGAACGCGTTCTTTATTTTTAGAGGTAATGTCGGCTTCTACTAACAACATCAAATCGTCAATGTAATTGCTTGCGTCGTGTAGCAAGCGCCGCACAGCGCTGTCTGAAACGTCATCTTTCGTAAGAGCAGCTGGCCGACTACTTAAGTACACCATTTCCTTAACGTACTTCATTTTTTCGTTCATAGGAAGCTTAAGGCGTTTAAAAATCTTGGGTACCATTTTAGAACCCTTCATTTCGTGCCCGTGAAAAGTCCAGCCAATTTCCTGGTCGAATCTTTTGGTGGGAGGTTTACCAATATCGTGAAGCAAAGCCGCCCAGCGCAACCACAAATCGTTGCTAGTTTCTGCTAGGTTGTCTACCACTTCTATGGTGTGGTAAAAATTGTCTTTATGGGTTTGGCCATCAATTTCTTCAACACCTTGCAAAGCATCTACTTCTGGCAAAATGTATTTCATAATACCACTCAAAAAGAGTAACTCTAAACCCACAGATGGTTGGGGTGATTCAATAATTTTATTGAGTTCGGTTGCAATTCGCTCGGCAGAAATTATTTCAAGACGATTAGTGTTTCTTTTAATGGACTCAAATGATGTGTCTTCTACTTTAAAATGCAACTGACTTGCAAAACGAATAGCTCTTAGCATGCGTAGTGGGTCATCCGAATAAGTTTGGTCAGGTGCAAGTGGTGTTCGAATAATTCCTTTTTCTAGATCTTTTTGTCCGTCAAATGGGTCAATCAACTCTCCAAAATCAGCAGCATTTAAACTTATGCTCATAGCATTTATGGTAAAGTCTCTCCGCTCTTGATCCTCGCTAATTGTGCCGTTTTCTACAATTGGTTTGCGGCTATTTCTTCTGTACGATTCTTTTCTGGCTCCAACAAATTCAAGCTCGTAGTCTTTGAGCTTTATCATGGCCGTACCAAAGTTTTTAAATACCGATAAACCTTTAACGGCATCCAGCTTTTTTGCTACCAACTTGGCAAACTCAATTCCGTTGCCTTCAACAACTATATCAATGTCTTTGTTGGGTCTTTTTAGCAACAAATCGCGCACAAAGCCTCCAATTACAAATGCGTTAAACCCATTAGTATCGGCTACTTCGGTAATAGTTTTAAAAACGGGGTGCGTAAGTTTATGCGCTAGATTCATTTAGCTGTTCAATATTTTTACTTGACCATTTAAGTCAATTTTAATACGTTCTGGTGCTCTACCCGAGCCGCGGCAAAAGTCAGTATCATTTATGGTATTTGCAACTTCCAAATTCGCTGAGTCAATCAATGCTACATCTATTGCCAAAACTGGCTTTGCAAACTGATATAACAATCTATGTAAGTTGCCTTCTTTTATCATTCTAAAAGCAACCGAATTCTCAACTTTTAAAGCTGCTGGAGCAATTCGATGAGCATTTTGCAAGACTATACTTATTGGTTTTTCGGCTACATCGATTAAGTCCCAAGCTATTGCAGGAATTTCTTTAACAAAACGATTTAGATTTTGGTCGTTAGCTATCAAACATTCATAGAAATCTAATTCTGTTTTTTTGTTGGTCTGCATTGAATCTATCAATCTGTTTACTGCTTCTGAATTGGTTGCATCACAGCAAATACAGCGTATTGTGTTTGTAGGGATAGAAATGAACTCACCACCGCGCAACAATTCTATCGCCTTTTGTATTTCAGGTTTAAAATCCAACTAAATAGTGTAAATATCCATGATTTGAGCTGCTAAATATTCTTCGTTGAAATTAGCCAGATGTTCAGTCGATCTTGATTTTAAATCTTGTAGCTGATCATCGTTTAACCAGAGATTATTAATTGCCCTTGCTAACTCGTTGGCGTTTTTTGTATCTACGTAACATGCAGCTTTTCCACCTGCCTCTTTAAAACAACCATTTTCATTGGTGATTACCGGTGTGCCTGATGCTATACTCTCCAGGACTGGAATACCAAATCCTTCAAATACACTAGGATAAACGCTAAACTTAGCCATTTGATACAACGCTGCAACTTCTTCATTGCTAGCTCCTTCAATAAAAAGCACGTTCTTTTTTAATCTATCCGATTGGGCTATTTTTTTGTCCAATAGCTGTTTGTATTTGTTAGCTTTTCCAATAAAAACAATGGGAATGTCCGAGTTAATTTTTTCAAGAGCGTTTAGAATTTGCATTCCATTTTTTCTATCCTCAACAGTTCCAACGCAAACAATAAAATTTTCAGGCAAATGGAACTTTACTTTAATAGCTTCAAACTCTTTTTCTGTTTGTTTAAGATAAAACAATGGATCGCATCCTTGGTACACCACTTTTATTTTATCAGGTGACACGTTGTAAAACGCAACGATATCCTCCTTGGTAGTTTCGCTTATAGCAACAATGGTATCTGCAGCCGATAAGGCATGCTGGTATTTTTTGTCGTAAATAAGTCTGTCTGCCGAATTGTAAAATTGTGGATAGCGTTTAAAAATCACATCGTGTATAGTAACTACTTTTTTGGCTTTGCTTTTTCCAATGCCAAAAGGCAATTCATTACTTAAACCATGATATACCTGCAAGTTGTGCTGATCTACTTTTTTATTTCCATAAAACGAGCGCCATAAACTTCCAATTGTTTTTTTAGTAGGATTTATTTCTTGCACCGATGAGTGGGCTGCAATATTCCAGCGGTTATTTTCTTTAGGGTTGAACAGCAAATAATTGTGTTCAGGGAAATGTTCAGCTAGAATCCTTATTAGAAATCTGCTGTAGTTTCCCAGGCCACTTGCGTTATGAAACGCTCTTTTTGCGTCAAATCCTATATTCATTTATACCGCTACGTCGTATTCTCTTAACGCGTTGTTTAGCGAAGTCTTTTTGTCTGTGCTTTCCTTACGTTTTCCAATAATTAAAGCACATGGAACTTGATATTCTCCAGCTGCAAATTGCTTAGGCATAGTACCCGGAATTACTACAGAACCGGAAGGTACACGACCTTTGTACTCAACGGGCTCATTTCCACTTACATCAATTATTTTGGTACTTGCTGTTAGAACAACATTTGCTCCAAGCACAGCTTCTTTTTCTACACGAACACCTTCTACCACAATACATCGTGAACCTATAAATGCATTGTCTTCAATAATAACAGGAGCGGCTTGTAATGGTTCAAGAACACCACCAATTCCAACACCGCCGCTTAGGTGAACATTTTTACCGATTTGAGCGCAAGAACCAACAGTAGCCCAGGTATCTACCATAGTACCAGAGTCTACATAGGCGCCAATGTTTACATAAGATGGCATCATGATAACATCCTTTGCTACGTGCGATCCATATCTAGCAATTGCATGTGGTACAACACGAACACCCTTTTCTTTGTAGTTGGTTTTTAATGCGATTTTATCGTGAAACTCAAATGGACCTACCTCAATGGTTTCCATCTTCTGAATCGGGAAATACATCACAACAGCCTTTTTTACCCACTCGTTTACCTGCCACGAACCGTCGGCTTTTGGCTCAGCTACCCTGAGTGAACCATTATCAATTTGTTCAATTATTGAACGAATATAACCTTGATATTCTTCTTCTTGTAATAATGCTCTGTTTTCCCAAGTCGCTTCAATCTTTTCTCGCATAGTACTTAAATTTTCGCAAAAGTAGGTTTTGACCGAGATTATCCAATCCCTTAGCCGAGTTTACTTCCTATCTTTGCACACGGAATTATGGACAGGATAATGGCAATAGATTTTGGTAAGAAAAGGGTGGGTATAGCAGTTACCGATCCACTCCAGATGATTGCTAGCGGATTAACCACAGTTGACACCAATTCGGTTCATGATTTTATAAAAAAGTACACCCTTTCCGAAAAAGTTTCTACAGTTGTTGTGGGAGAATCGAGGGGCTTAAACAACAGCTTAAACGAAGTAGAGCGCGATATTCAATCTTTTATTGATAAACTCAAAAATTACTTACCTAACATTGAGGTAAAACGAGTAGATGAGCGCTTTACGAGTTCGTTAGCCATGGACAGCTTGATAAGAACCGGCGTGAAAAAGTCGGAAAGGAGAAAAAAAGAATTATTGGACGAGGTAAGTGCAACTTTAATATTGCAATCTTATCTAGAGCAAAAACAAAGAATATGATTTTACCAATTTATGCATACGGTCACCCAGTATTGCGAGTGGAATGCGAGGAAATTGAAGAGAAAGATCCAAAACTTAAAAAGATAGTGGAGGATATGTTTGAAACCATGTATTCGGCTAACGGAGTTGGCTTAGCTGCTCCACAAGTAGGAATGAGCTTGCGCTTATTTATTGTTGACGGAACTAAATATGCTCAGGATTATAAAAATTCAAATGATCCAGAAGAGCAAAAGGAGTATGAAAATCTAAAGGACTTTAAAAAGGTTTTTGTAAACCCGATTATTGTTGAAGAAAATGGTGATGAATGGGCTTTTGAAGAGGGATGTTTGAGTATTCCAGATTTGCGGGCTGATGTCAAACGCCAAGAAAAAGTGGTGATTGAGTACTTTGATGAAAATTGGAATCTAAAAGAAGAAACCTACAATGGATTTGCAGCAAGAGTAATCCAACATGAGTACGACCACATTGAAGGAGTGCTGTTCACGGATAAAATAAGCCCGATTAAAAAAAGATTGATGCAGCGAAAACTAACCAACATAAAGAAAGGTAAAATTGATGCTGGATATAAAATGAGATTTGTAAAATGAGAACTTTAGTTTACGTTTTTTTAATTGCAATTGTAGGAGTAGCATGTAATAATGAGGCAACTCAGGCTCCTAAAAAACTTTCACCAGAAGAATTAAAACAAGAGGCTTACGATGAGATCATGGCAATGGAAAAGTCCATGATGGCAGTTCAGAACAATGATTTAGATACCATGAAGGCAACCAAGTTATCAAAGCTTTACGTGGCCTATGCCATGAACAATAACAAGGATGCTGTTGCCCTAGATTTTATGTTTAAAGCGGGTGAATTAAGAATGGGGGTAGGTCAGTATCTAAAAAGCATTGAGATTTTTGAGCAATTAAACCGCTCTTTTCCTAACCATGAAAAAGCTGCTGAAACGGATTATTTAGTGGCATTTATCTATCACAATTACTTAATGAACCTAGGTACAGCTGAAGCAAAATATCAGTTGGTAATCGATAAATACCCAAACCACGACTTAGCTCAGGATGCACGTGTGGCCGTTAAAACGTTGGGAATGAGTGATGAAGAATTAATTGAAATGTTCGAGAAAAAGAACGGAGTTTAGCTTCTTATAATTCCTAACAATTAGTTAACACATTACCCAAAATCGCCTTAAGTGATTGAGATACTTTTGACGCAAATTACCCTGAATGAATTTCGGATTTTTTGACCTTATTGAAGCCCTTGGAGCGCTAGGATTTTTCATCTACGGAATGAAAGTAATGAGCGAAGGGATTCAGAAAGCAGCTGGAGACCAACTCAAACAAGTGCTAAACACCATGACCAAGAATCGTTTCTTGGGTGTATTGTCTGGTTTCCTTATTACTTTATTGGTTCAATCAAGCTCGGCAACTACGGTAATGACGGTGAGCTTTGTGAATGCAGGCTTACTCTCTTTATTACAGTCGGCTGGTATTGTAATGGGTGCCAACATAGGTACTACTGTAACCGCGTGGATGGTTTCCTTTTTTGGATTCAAGGTAAACATAGCCGTAATGTCATTACCAATCATTGCTGTGGCTCTGCCTATGTTGTTTATCCGAAAGAGCAATTATCGGTTTTGGGCTGAATTTTTAATAGGCTTTGCGCTACTGTTTTTAGGACTAAAGTTCCTAAAAGATAGTGTTCCGGAAATAGACCAGCACCCAGAAATGCTTGAGTTTTTGAGGAGTTTCGCAGACCTTGGCTATTTATCCTATATCATATTCGTTTTAATTGGTACACTGCTAACCATAATCGTTCAGTCCTCAAGTGCCTCAATGACTATTACGCTAGTATTGGTAGCCAAAGGCTGGATAACCTTTGATGTTGCTGCTGCTCTTGTATTGGGTGAAAACATAGGTACAACTATAACAGCCGAATTGGCGGCACTGGTAGGAAATGTACACGCCAAGCGAGCAGCGAGGATTCATTCTATGTTCAATGTTGTTGGGGTTACCTGGATGCTATTGTTATTTCCATTGTTCCTTCAATTGGTGAACTTTATTTTGGTTTCTGCTGGTTTTGCATCGCCACTTACTTTGGGTATGAACACCGACATGAATAGCTTTTCTGAAGAAGAATTACGTATGCGAGAAACCGCCGTTACTTATGGGCTTTCTACCTTCCATACTGTGTTTAATGTTACCAATATGTTGGCCTTAGTTTGGTTTGCTCCTCAATTGGCAAAGCTCGCAGAGCGCATGATAAAGCCAAAAGGTGAAGACGACGAAAAATTCAATTTAGAGTATATTGGTTCTGGGGTCACGGCCTCTGTTGAGTTATCATTACTAGAGGCGAAAAAAGAAATCTCTCATTTTGGTAAGGTTATCTTTAAAATGATGAACACCATGAATGGGTTAATTCTAGAGAAGAATTCAGGGCAGATAAAAAAGAGGCTAAACAAGATAAAGGCATATGAGGATATTGCCGATCAAATGGAATTGGCAATAAGTCAGTATTTGATAAAGATTTCTGAAACAGAATTGTCAGAGAAAAGCTCTACCAACATTAGAACCATGCTGAGTATCATCAATGATTTGGAAAGAGCAGGGGATGAGATTTACCAAATGGGTAGAACCTTCGAACGAAAAGTGGAAGAGAAGATTTGGTTTACGCCTTACCAGCGCGAACGCGTATTGGAGCTCTTTGAGAAAGTTAAAGAGTCGTTTGATGTAATGGAAGACGTGCTTGAAAATGCCAGTAAGCCTAATAAAGTTAGTTCCGCTGATATTATTCCTGTTGAAAAGGAAATTAATGCTTTGCATGCTAAATTTAGAAAGCAGCATTTAAAGAGTATTGAAAAAGGAGATTACAACATTAAAGCAGGTTTGGTGTACGTTGATTTACTGTCTTCTGCCGAAAAACTTGGCGACCACATTTATGACGTTTGCATCTCTGCAAAAGGTGAGAATGTATAAGTTGCACTAACACATTTCCACAACGACACCCCTTTCATTTTACAGCAACTAGTGTTAGATAGAGTTTCACAGGCTATTGTATTTTTGTACCATAAATAATACGCCGTTTATGTTCCGAATTCTTAAAAAAATCTTCATGATAGTAGTAATAGTTATAGCCGCATTAGCCATTGGTATCACCTTATTTGTGTCGTTCGCTCCACAGTTTGGTGCAGCTCCAAGTGGCGACGATTTAAAAAGAATTGAAAAGTCTAACAATTACAATAAAGGACAGTTTCAAAACCTTATTGAAATCAGTATGGATTTAGATTTTTCCAAAATGCCGAAGTTGCTTTTAGAGTTCATTTCTCCTCCTGCAGGTAAAAATCCAACTAAACCCTTACCAACTGGTTGGGATAATGGCAATAGATCCGATATAGATTCTCTAGCTTATATTACTTGGTTTGGTCATTCGGCAGTAATGTTAGAAATAGAAGGTAAAACCATTCTTATCGATCCAATGCTAGGCGAGGCTTCTTCTCCAGTTAGTTTTATGACCAAACGTTTTGGATACAAAGAGCCAATAAACATTGATGAACTAACTGAAATTGATGCCATTATTATTTCGCACGATCATTACGATCATCTTGACCATAGCTCTATTCTGAAATTAAAAGATAAAACCAAACGCTTTTTTACTCCGCTCGGTGTGGGTTCACATTTAAAACATTGGGGCGTTAAGGCGGAGTCTATTACCGAATTAGACTGGTGGCAAAATGCCGAATTCGAAGGACTTGAAATTTTGGCTACACCCTCACGTCATTTCTCTGGACGGGCAATTAACGACAGGAATAAAACCCAGTGGGCAAGCTGGATAGTAAACGGCTCTAAGCAAAAAATTTATTTTAGCGGAGATGGCGGATACGGACCACACTTTAAAGAGATAGGCGAAAAGTACGGTCCTTTTGATGTTGCTATGATGGAAAACGGGCAATACAACGAGCAGTGGGCAGCAATACACATGATGCCAGAAGAATCGGTACAAGCTGGTATTGATGTAAAAGGAAAAGTTTTAATGCCTATTCACTGGGGTGCATTTGATTTAGCCCCGCACTTGTGGCAAGATCCTATTATTCGGTTTACCAAAACAGCAAAAGAGAAAAACCAACAATACGTAACCCCAGTAATTGGAGAACGATTCGAGATAGGAAATGACATGCCACAACAAGCTTGGTGGCAGCTTTAATACTCATGTCCACTTATAAAATTGAATGCTGAGTGCTGAACTCAGCATTTTTTTGTCGAATTTTTTATACATAATAATCCAATACATAAGAAAATAATGTGTTATTGCCTTATGTATTCAAAAGAGCTATTAAAAGGAACCCTTAAAACGCTAATTGTTAGTCTGTTAAAAGACGGAGGGAGTATGTATGGGTACGAAATTACCCAGAAAGTAAAGGAAGCCAGTAAGGAAAAAGTATTGCTCACCGAGGGTGCTTTATATCCAATGTTGCACAAACTAGAAGCTGACGGTATTCTTGAAACCTATACTGAAAAAATTGGCAAACGTATACGTAAGTACTATAAACTAACCGAATCTGGCGCAACAACAGCCGAGGATATGGTGCAAGAGTTTTTGGACTTTATGGAAACAATGAAAATTATTGTAGAAGGAAATTCTGCCCTTCAAAATGGACTTGCTTAGCGATAGACAGGTAGATCAAATCAACGATATTCTTATTCAGCAGGGTGTTGAATACAGGGAGTTGCGCTACGATTTGCTCGATCATGTTTGCTGTATGGTAGAAGATGGGTTGGAGCAAGGAGAGAAATTTTCCATTTCACTCGAAAACGCGCTTCAATCCTTTGGAATAGAAAATTTTAAGCTCATTCAGGAGAGCACAATGTATTTATTAAATCAAAAATTAAACAAAATGAAAAAAGCAATTTCAATTGTGGGTTTGATAGCCTCCCTTATGGTTATTATGGGTGTATTTATAGAGTTAATCACATCCAAGGTGTAGGTATCCTATTAGTACTAGGAATTAGTATTGTGTCATTATTAGTGCTGCCTATGTTGGCATACACATCAATTGTTGCCAAGGAGGATACACAAACAACCCTTACTTCAATGGTTGGCTATTTGTCGGCCATGTCAATGGGCATGGGCGGTCTTTTTAAACTAATGCATTGGCCCGGAGCAATGCTACTTTTTTGGTCTGGTGTTTTGGTTTTGTTACTCGGTTTTATGCCGTTAAATACCATTCGTTCGTAAAGATTGGCAGAGAATAAATTATTTGCACTCACCAAATCTGCTTTAATAATAGCTGGCGTAGCTTTATTATGGAGCTTAAGTGCAAATACGCGAATTTTTAAAGTTGAAATCCCAGGTGGTGCCCTAAATAAGGTGGAATCGGTAAAGAAGTAAATGCAGTACAACAATTTGAAAAAAAAGCCCTTTTCGGAGGGCTTTTTATATGGGAAAGATTAAGGTTTTTCAGAACTTGCCTTAGTTAGATTTGTTACTTACAAGAAGCACTATCATTGGATTCTCTGACACAGATTGTTTTAGGCGCCTCTGTTGCTGAGGTAACGCTTGGTAAAAAAGTAGGCAATAAGGCTATGCTCTGGGGAGCCATTGCCGGTACAATTCCAGATTTAGATGTAACTATTAAGTACTTTACGGATATTGTTACGGCAAATGAAATGCATCGCGGTGTAACTCATTCCATTTTGTTTAGTGTCGTAATGGCGCCCATTTTTGGATATTTAGTCAGTAAAATTTACCGAAAAAACATAGAGGCTAATTGGAAAGAATGGTCCTGGTTGTTCTTTTGGAGTTTAATTACTCATCCTTTACTAGATGCCCACACCACTTGGGGCACACAATTGTTTTGGCCATTAGATTTAAAAGTTTCCTATCAAAATATTTTTGTTGCAGACCCTTTATATACCGTTCCTTTTCTAGTTTGCACTGCGGCAGCAATGTTTTATAAAAGAACTAACCCTAAACGTAAAAACTGGAACAAAACGGGCATAATTATAAGTTGTTTGTATATGCTCATTACACTTGGTTTAAAAGGGTTTACCTATTTTAAATTTGAAGATAGCTTAATAAAACAGGGAATTGAATTCAACGATATATCTACTAGACCCACGCCCTTGAATAGCATTTTATGGACTGCCAATGTAGATGCCGATAGCAGTTATTACATTGGACATTACTCCATCTTTGATTCGCAAGAACAAATAAAGTACATTAGCATAAGTAAGAATAGAGGTGAGTTTACACAACTTTTAGAAGAGGATCTTGTGAAAAGATTAATAACGCTGTGCAAAGGCTGGTACATTATTGAAAAAACCGAAAACGGTTATGCTTTAAACGATTTAAGATTTGGTCAAATGACCGTAGGTGAGGAACCTGGAGAATTCGTCTTTAGGTACGAATTGGTTTATGTTGATGGAGAATTAACTGCTACTCAAAACCAGCTTAAAATGGAAAACGGTAAAGAACTAATGCGTCTACTTTGGGAGCGAATGAAAGGGAATTAGTGTGCCATTGAGAACTCTTTTTCAATAAATACAATTTGCTCTAATTTGGTTAAGCTATTCGCTTTCACTCATAGAATAAGGTTAATTTTGCCGCCTTTTTTGAAAATCTCGACATGAAACAACTCCTACGCAACTTTACAGTAAATCCAAAAAACGATATTCTTTCTGGTTTAACCGTTGCTCTCGCGCTGGTTCCAGAGGCGGTGGCATTTGCTTTTGTAGCAGGAATAGACCCCTTGGTTGGTTTGTACGGAGCTTTTATGATGGGTTTGGTCACTTCTGTTTTTGGAGGTCGCCCAGGTATGATTTCTGGTGCTACAGGCGCTATGGCGGTTGTAATGGTGCATATGATTCAAAAAGGAAATCAAGTTGGAATGGAGCTGAGCCAACCGATAGAAAATCTTGGTTTACAATGGCTGTTTATTACCTTGTTAATTGTTGGGGTGATTCAAATTTCGGCTGGAATTTTTAAACTCGGAAAGTTTGTAAGGCTAATTCCTCACCCAGTTATGATGGGCTTTGTTAACGGGTTGGCCATTGTTATTTTTCTGTCGCAACTTGGTTTGTTTAAAGAGAATGTAAACGGAAGCATGCAATGGTTACAGGGCTCTTCACTCTATATTATGCTTGGACTAGTTGGGCTAACTATGGGAATAATGCATCTGTTACCAAAGCTCACCACCAAAATACCTGCTGCCTTAACTGCAATAATTGTGGTTGCTGCAATTACCATTATAGGAGGAATTGAAGTGGGTACAGTTGGCTCTTTTATTAAAAGTGGAAGCGGTTCGGGACTGCAAGGTGGTTTGCCAACTTTTCAGTTTCAGATTTTTGGATTGTTAGATACCCTTGAAGGACATTGGGGGTTAATTTTTTCTACGGCTTTTCTGCTTGCCGCTGTGGGTTTAATTGAATCGCTTATGACCTTGAACTTAGTAGATGAAATAACTGAAACCAGAGGTAGTGGTAACCGTGAGTGTTTA
>CBFICO010000065.1:0-13633 GCA_965661115.1 Salibacteraceae bacterium | reverse complement strand
CTTTGTGTTAAAGAAACCGTTGATTTATCTCCTTAAATTTTTCTTGAAGTAATCTAAAATCTAACTTGCCTTTTTCCTCTTTGAGGTGTTCAACTATTCCGAGTGCTTTTTTTATGCGCGGATCAGGATTTTTAAGCTGAGAAACTATGTATATCAAACTTCGTTGCTTACCAGGTGTTAAAGCATGGAAATATTCGTTAGCAATTGGTTCTTGCTCTAACATTTCTTTAAGCTCAACTGGCATGGGCATACCATATTTTGATTCATCCTTCTCAATTTTCACATGAACTGTTGAATCGTCGGTTAAGTTTAGCTTTTTTCTAATTTCTGTCTTAACAACCAGAAAACGATCATCTGCTTTTGTTTTTACAGAAATGTGTGAGGTTATTTCATGGTTGAATGTAGCAACTACTCTTGGCGCCTTTTCAACACTAAAATGACCTAAATGCTCAAAAGGGATGAAAACAATATAATTCCAGCCTAAACTTGAGTTTAGTTGAACTAGTTTACCTGTGAACTCAAACTTGAACATAGAACTGGAAATTTACATCAAAAAAAAAGTCCCAAAAAGGGACTTTAAATTTCTAGTTAGGTGTTGTTCATTCTTCTGAGCCTGAGTCTCCGAATGCGTCAGATACTTCGTCCTCATACCCAGTCATTAGAATAACACAGCCTTTTATAAAAGAAGAGCCATCTTCTGCAATATATGCTGGAATATAAAAACTAACATAAACTTCATACAAACCTTGCTCTGGATCTGGTTCAAAAGTGAATTGCTTTTGATTACTATCGAACTCAGCCAATTGCTCTCTCTTTTTCTCAGTTTGAGGCTTATCGTGAATTCTAATTTTAATATCCTTAGGTAACAATTCGGTATTAAAAACAAAACGATAGCGAGCGTCATAATAAAGCGGAACGCTAAATTCCTTTATGTAATTGAAGCGTTTAAATACAATACGGTTAACTACCATATTGGTGTATTTAAACGGAACTAACGCTTTTCTACACTTTATTACAACTTCGTCCTTTGGACAATATGAAGGAGGTGCAGTTTGAGCTGATAAATACCCTGAGGCAGCTAATAAAATTGCGGTAATTAAAATTCTCATCTATCGTTAATATTAAACTTTAGTAATTCGAGTTCTTAGGTCAATAATCATTTCAGACAACTCATCTAAATGTTCTTTAGATATTTTGTAGTCTCTAAATGATTTAATATTCTGAGCATTCTTGTTTTCTTCTAAACGCATAAAGAATTTGTCCAACTTATTTAGGTCTTTAGTAAGCTGTTCTACATCTTCAGTAAGATTTTTGTTTGAACGCAATGCTCTTACCAAGTTGTCTAGAATTGTCATTTGCTCCACAAGTCGTCCAGAAACCTCATGTTGGTGATCTTTATTACTTGCTTTAACACCAAGGTACATGCCTTCTACCCAAGCCCCAGCAAAAATGATATAAGTTACATCTTGTAGGTTATTTTCATCTACAAAAACGTCCGTTTTCATTTGGATATCAATCATTACATTAATAATAGAATCTTGATTTCCAAGGCTTCTTTGAAACTTATTCATAAGAGCCTCAGACTCGAACACTTCACCAAAGCCAATTTTATCGGAAAGCGACTTTATTGCTTTTAGATAATCGGTTGCTGCATTGCTTTGACCATTTAGAATGATATAGGCTAAATCAGCAGAGTAAACCCCAAAGTTCAAAATCTTTTGAGACTTAGTAATGTATTTCTCTTGATTATTAGTAGGATTAGTAATCCCTTCAATGTATTTCAGTCCCGATTTTTGGAAAATAGAACCAATTTGTAATGCAGATGGCAGGTAAAACGATTCTTCTTCAATCTCCTCCCCTTCAGTTGCCATTTCATTTAATAAATCATCTTGAGATTGTTCTTCTTTTGTAACTTCACCTTGAGATGACTCTACACAAGAACTAAAAACAAGTGCTGAAATGCAAACTGCTGCTATAAACTTTCTTTTCATTATATGCTACTTAGTAAGTACGTTTTTAGTTTTTAAAACCTGAATAAACAATAATACAACCTTTTTCAATTACATTAGCATCAGTGTTATTTGACGCTGGAATAATGTAATCGATGTAGATTCTGTTGTGTGTTGAACTTTTAGGAGGGTCGTACACAAAATGACTTTCATGACTTATTCCATCATATATCTTCTTTCTGCTTGAATTGCTAGCTGGTTTGTCGTAAATCTCAATTTTCACATCTTGGTGTAAACCTTCTATGTTAAATACAAATCGATAGTTTGCATCGTGAAATAACGGAACCTCTACTTCTTTGAATTGACTATTGTTTGAAAATGTGATTTTCGTGATTTTAAACGCATAGTAATGAAATGGTTTCAAATCGTGCTTACATTTCTTTTTTACTGCGTCATCCCATTTGCAAGAGTTACGACCTGTTTGCGCATTAATTGCAAACGTTGATAATACAAGTGCAATAACTAAAAATAAATTTCTCATAATTTAAAGATTAGAGGTTAAAAATTAAGATTTAGTTATTTCGTTACGCAATTCTTGAACCATTTCGTAAAGCTTGTTCCAATTTTCCGCTGTAAGAGCAGTCGCATCGTAAGAATATTCATCCTCACCTTTAACTACATCAATAGACATGAAATAATCATAAATGGCTTTATACTTTGTTTCCAATGCCTTTACTTTATCAGTTCTGTTTGGCTGATACTCAAGACCGCTTACCAAATTCTCTACAATTGTCATTTGCTCTGCTAAACGCGCTTTCAAATTTTCATTTTCACTTGTTCTGGCAGCATCTAAACCTATGTACATTCCTTCAGTCCATGCTCCAGCAAAAATTACCATTGCAGAATGTTCTTCATTGTTTTCTGCAATTAGTACATCTGTTTTTTCCTGAAACTCCAACATAATATTGAATACGGAATCTTTGTTGCCAATGTTAGTTTCAAAGCGTTCAAATAAAGGCCCTGTATTAAAAATACCACTCATTCCAGTTTCGTCAGCTAATTGTCTAATAGCTTTTAAATACTGAATAGACATTTGTGACTGATCGTTTAGGATACAGTAAAATAAATCTCCACTGTAAACGCCAAAGTTTAATAGCTTCTCAAATTTTGAATGATAATCAGAAACTTTTTCAGGTGAATTTGTAATATCGTCAATGTAGGTAAGTCCTGAACTTTTAAAAATTGCACTGATTTGAAGTGCAGAAGGAATAATAAACTCCGGCTCATCTTCATCATCCATTACCTCAACTTCCTCTACTACCAACTCCTCGTTGTCTTCAACTGGGTTGGCTTCTGGTGCTTTTGTTTCACCACATGATATTGAAAATATGCAGCTTGCAATAACTAAAACTGAACTGATTTTCTTATTCATTATATCGTGCTTTAAATCTATTATTTGCGAATATATATAATTTACCTAACTGCGGGTTTCTCAACATTTTCGTTTTTAAGAAATCTACGTCCTCGTACCAGATCCAATTAATATACAACCTCTATTTCTAACATGGTTATTATACTCAGGGGCACCAGGTATTTTTATACTTAAATACACACGCGTTCCTTCAAAGTCTGAAGGAGTTTCGTAGGTAAATGACTTTCCAGAGCTTTCTTGTAAAACCTTTGCAGTCGAAACTTTGTGGGGTTTATCGGTAATTTTCATTTGTACCCCTGTTGGCATGCCTTCAGCATTTATTACAAACTTGTATTTTGAACTGTGGTAGATTGGAATTGCAACTTCTTTTACTTGATTATAATCTTTTTAATGAATTTTTGAGGATGTTATTCTGTCTAACTTGTAAGGCGCCACATCCACTTTTATCTTTTCAGAGGTTTCTCTGAAAGTACAGCTTTCGTTGACAGTAATTTCAACCGTTTCAGTTGCTTTTGATTTTCCCTTTTTCTTTTAAGTCAGTGCAACGTTTACAAATAAGCTGAACATCAATAAAACTATGCCTATACTTTTAATCCTCATTAAAGGCAGTTTTTTAGTAAGCGACTAAAAAAGAAAACTAAACTAGCTTAACAATACATAAACTTTGAAGGATTTTAACCCTATTTTTTACATTTAAGTTCTTGAAAAACAAAGATTTAACAAAAATCTTAAGGTTTGTTCACATTTTGAAAAGTTTATTAGCTTTGGTCATTAAACTCATTAATGTTTAATAAACATTCAAAATTTAAGCAAATGAAAATTAGCTGGAAGTTAATGCTCACAACACTCATTGGGCTGTTTATGATAGGCCTTAGTTACGCGCAAACAGAACAAGTTGCGGAAGAAAGAGCAAATGCTCAAACGGAAACTGAGATGGTTTCAACTGAAGCGGATGGAGAATCTACTGAAGCGGATGGAGAATCTACTGAAGCAACTGTAGAAATGGAAACAACTCCAGCAATGGAGGAAGACAGCTCGTCTGAAGGCGAGGAATTGACTGCTGAAACGGCAACCGAAGAACACGCTGGACACGGCAAACATGGTCACGAAGGAATGAAAACGCTTGATCTCATTGCTCTTTTGGTGCTTCTCGCAGCTTTATTTACGTTCATAAATATCCATTACATCAACCTACCAGGTACAATTGGACTTATGCTTCAAGCTTTGGTATTGAGCCTAATAATTGTTGGTATTGGTTTTTTTGTACCGAGTTTGAGAGAGGGTGCAGAAAACATTATGCGAAATGTGGATTTTACTGAAGTTCTGCTGAATATTATGCTTAGTTTCTTGCTCTATGCTGGAGCGTTGCACGTAGACATTGATAAATTAAAAGAAGAAGCGGCGTCTGTATTTATTCTTGCGATATTCGGAACCTTAATATCAACCTTCTTAATTGGTACATCTATCTATTATTTCCTTGGATTATTTGACCTACCTATGGATATTGAGTACATTCACTGCCTGTTGTTAGGTGCACTTATTTCTCCAACGGATCCAATTGCTGTATTGGCAATTCTTAAAACAACCAACATTTCTAAAAACTTACAAATTAAAATTGAAGGTGAATCATTATTCAACGACGGTATTGGTGTTGTTGTTTTTATTACCATATTGACAATTGCTACAGGTGGTGCTGGTCACGGTGGTGGCGGTGAAGAAATTACTGCTGGTTCTGTAGCTTTCTTGTTTGGTAAGGAAGTATTTGGCGGATTATTACTCGGTGCTGCATTTGGAGCTTTGGGTTACTGGTTACTAGTAGTAATAGATAACGCTCACGAAGAATTAGAAGTACTTACTACTCTTGCTCTTGTTTTAGTTGGGACTCAAATTGCAGTTCATTTACATATATCCGCTCCTCTCGCAATGGTAGTAATGGGGCTTATAATTGGTAGAGGAAACGCTAGTCATGATGAACTTGATGAAAACGGAGAAGAAATAGAAGGTATTGCAGGAGAATATGTAATGAAGTTCTGGCACTTGGTTGATGAGGCAATGAACGCCATTCTTTTCATCTTAATTGGATTAGAAATGTTAATCATCATAGAAGAAAGTTCTAGTGATTTCTTCCAGATTGGTGTTATCGGAATATTCATTATTCTAGCAGGGCGTTTTATAGGTGTAGCACTTCCAGTAACGATTTTGGACTTCTTTAAACGATCTGCCAAAGGAACGATTCCAATACTTACTTGGGGTGGTTTACGTGGAGGTATATCCATTGCTTTGGCGCTTTCATTAAGTGGTGAGCAGATTGGTACTGACGTTAAATACTTGATTGTAACCATTACGTATTGTGTGGTTGTATTCTCTATCCTTGTTCAGGGATTAACTATTGAAAAACTGGTGAAGAAGTACTTGTAATAGGAACTTTATAAATCTTTTAAAGCCTCGTTCGTTTTTCGATCGGGGCTTTTTTTTTATATCTGGATACGGAGAAACACGAGTAAGTATGTTTCAAAACTCGAATAAACTTATTGCTCCTAAATTTGTTTATAAGATATGAAAACAATTTTTGAAGACTCATGTTGTAAATTAAAGGTGGTTAGAAAGTAGTTGCATAGTTACTGCGGTTAATAACTACATTCCGATAGAAAACTTTAAAAGAATTTTCAGTGAAGTTGAATTAGCTACTGACAGATATAATTTGAACAGATTGGTTTTTGATAAACGAAAACTAACAGTATTTCATCAACCTTCCATGGAGTGGTATCTTACCGAATTGAAAGAAAAAATGTACGACAAAGGATTGCGTATACACCACAAAATTCTCCCTAAAGATTGCGTTTTCAGAGAATGTGTGAAATTAGACAGAAAAAAAATTTATTCAGAACATCCAAAGGCGAAATTTAACCTTATGGATATTGCTTATGCAAATACTATTGAGGAGGCGCTGAATGATTCGTTAACCGCAGGCTAACAGATGTTCCTTCACCAAGGTCACTATCAATGGTTACTTTGCCTTTGGCCTGACTAACCAAACTATTAACGATGTACAAACCCATGCCTACTCCATTACTTAAATTACTTCCACTACAAAACATCTCGAATATTCTAGGAAGTAATTCTTGTTCTATACCCATACCATTATCTGAACGCATCAATACAAATAAAATCTAACTTATCCCAGAAAGGAATATTCTGGTAATTATCCCAATTAGCCGCATAGCTCACTACACGCTTAAATTCGGCTCTAATTGATTTAATCAAACTCTCCCAAAACAATGGCCTTAGGTTAACAGCTGTTTTGCACTCGGTTCCAATCATTAACAGATCTACTTACTCTTCCTTTGTAATTTTTGTAATGAAGTTTAAGTATTCGGAATAGTTCCTTTCCCACTTCGACCATAGCAACCAACCAGGATTATATTCTCCTGGCCAGCTCATGCCTTTTATGTACAGGTGTGGTTTTAAGCATACTTTTAATCCAGCTGATTTAGCAAATTGAATTTGCTCTCTTAGTCCTTTTTCTCGATCACCGTACCAGTTTATATCAGAGTTAAACTCGATGGTAACATTGGCTTCCATTATTCCAAACGGACACAATACCACCCAATTTGCCCCTGAAGATTGAATATCGGGCATACAGTTATAAGTCGATTTGAATTTCTGACCAACAACAGAAATGCTCTCAATTTTTTGCGCAGACACCTGACCAAAAATCAACAAGATAAAAACTAATCCAAACCGATTCACACTGCGAAGGAAACGCATTTTTTCTGATTCTTCTGTCAATTCTATTGCATCATTCTTAAAAATTAACGGAGCAATACAATACTCTTCCAATATACGTAGAGGATTCAATTAATTTTGCCGACTTGAAAACGGAGTTCAAAAGATATTTCATTGAATTAAGCTACAATGGCAGTAATTTTAGTGGCTGGCAAAGGCAAAACAATGCTTCAACTGTTCAGCAAACCATTGAAGAAGGGCTCTCGCTGTTACTCGGTTCTGTAACAGAAATTGTGGGTTGCGGACGAACCGACACTTGTGTGCATGCCAACTCCTATTTTGCCCATTTCGACACCGAAGTTCAATTTGAACCGGAGAGATTGGTTTTTAAACTCAACAGTTATCTATCCCAAGACATTGGCGTTTATCGAATTTTTGAGACCACAAGTGATGTACACGCTCGTTTTAACGCTACAGAAAGAAAATACCGTTATTTCGTTTCGTTAAAAAAGAATCCTTTTCAAATTCCAACTAGTCATTACATTTACGGCAAAACACCAAACATTAATGCAATGAACGAAGCTGCAAAGCTTTTACTTGGTGAGCAGCATTTTGGCGCATTTGAAAAAATAGGTTCAGATAATTCCACTAGTATTTGCACAGTTTCGCGAGCCACCTGGACAGAAACAAATGGAGGAATTGTATTTGAGATTACTGCCGATCGATTTCTGCGCAATATGGTAAGAGCCATAGTTGGTACCTTGTTGGATGTGGGAGTTGGTGAAACCAGTTTAGAGGACTTTAAACGAATAATTGAATCCAAGGACCGAGGCCAGGCAGGTGCATCTGCCCCAGCAAAAGGATTGTTTCTGTGGAATATTACTTACCCAAATTTTAAAAGTTATGAGTGAAATTATTGGTAAGGTGTTCGATGTAAAGGTTTTTAGCCGCGTATTGAAATACGTTCAACCTTATAAAGGGAGATTCATCTTTACGGGATTTTTAACTTTTTTGCTCGGTTTTTTAGGACCAGCTAGACCTCTTCTAGTTCAATACACACTTGATAATTCAATTCTAAAACCAAATAATGAGTTACTGTTATGGCTAACCATAGGTATGATCGTCCTGCTCATTATTGAAACACTTGTTCAATTCTATCAAACTTACATGGCCAATTGGGTAGGTCAAAATGTAATAAAAGATTTACGAGAAGAAACCTATCACAAAATATCATCCTTCAAACTCAAATACTACGACACTACTCCAATAGGGACTATGGTAACTCGAGTTATTTCGGATATTGAAACCATAGCAGATGTTTTTTCAAATGGCATTCTAATCATTATTGGAGACATTCTGAAACTTATAGTTGTAGTGATAATAATGTTTGTAACTGATTGGCGATTAGCACTCCTCAGTTTGGCCTCTATTCCAGTATTACTACTTGCAACCAGAATGTTTAATAAGGCGATTAAATCGGCTTTTCAGGATGTTAGAACAGAAGTATCTAGGCTAAATGCTTTTGTTCAAGAACACCTTACGGGTATGAACATTGTTCAAATTTTTAATCGTGAAAAGAAGGAATACGAAAAGTTTAAAGCCATAAACAAAAAACACAGAAATGCGCACATCAGAACGGTATGGGCAAACGCTATTTTCTTTCCTGTTGTTGAATTACTTAGTGCAACTTCGTTGGCCCTGTTGGTTTGGATTGGCTCTAGAGGGATTATAGATGAGTCGGTAAGTTTTGGTAATCTAGTCGCATTTATTCTGTATACTCATATGCTTTTTAGACCGATCCGACAACTAGCTGACCGTTTTAATACCTTACAAATGGGTATGGTAAGCTCCGAGCGTGTATTTAAAGTACTGGATACAAACGCTAGAATTGAAGACAACGGAAATATTAAACTCCAAGATGTAAAAGGTCAATTAGATTTTAAAAATGTTTGGTTTGCTTACAACAAGCCCGAGTGGATTTTAAGAAATATCAATTTCTCAGTAAAACCCGGTGAGAAAGTAGCTTTAGTTGGTCCTACTGGAGCTGGAAAATCAACTATAATTAATTTGCTTGGGCGGTTTTATGAGTATCAAAAAGGGGCCATAAGTGTAGATGGAAAACTTATTCAAGATATTGACTTAGTTTCACTTAGACGCCATGTTGGAATTGTGGTTCAGGATGTTTTCCTTTTTTCCGATACCATTTACAATAACATCATCCTCAACAATCCTAGGATAACACTCGACGAAGTACGGGAGGCTGCAAAAAAAGTTGGGGCGGACGATTTTATTATGAAACTACCTGGAAACTATCAATACGAAGTAGGTGAACGAGGTGGCACCTTATCGGTTGGACAAAGACAGTTACTTGCTTTTATTCGCGCATACTTGTACAATCCAGAGATTTTTATTTTGGATGAAGCTACATCGTCTGTCGATACAGAATCGGAAGAAATGATTCAACTGGCTACGGAGAAAATTACGGAAAACAGAACCTCCATAATTATTGCGCATCGTTTGGCTACCATCCAAAAATCGGACAGAATTATGGTGGTAAACGACGGAAAAATTGTGGAAAGTGGAAACCATCATGAATTAATTTCGCAAGAGGGTTTCTACAAAAAACTATACGACATGCAATTTGCAACAGAATTGGAAGAATGAAACAGTTAGTTTTCGCAGCCTTCATTTTTCTTTTATCAGGCTTTTCATTCGGACAAGATACGGAACCCACATCTCCCGAAAATCTTGAATATGAGGCCGAGCAAATTGTTAAAGAAGCTACCACTAATATTCTCAACTATATTGGCTTACCTCCGGATTTTAAGGTTGTTCAGTTGGATGTTCCAAACGTTATTGCATACACTAAACACGGAAATAGATACATTAGTTACAATCCGC
The DNA here is from genome assembly GCA_965661115.1 of Salibacteraceae bacterium. Lineage (GTDB taxonomy): Bacteria > Bacteroidota > Bacteroidia > Flavobacteriales_G > Salibacteraceae > UBA6770. The sequence goes on along the minus strand of CBFICO010000065.1, from coordinate 3,625 downwards.
AGTTTATACAGAGGCTGCGCATCCAGACCGAAACCGACTGGAGTGCATACAGTGTACTCGCGCATGAAATAGGGCACAATTTGGCGGGACACACCGAAAAAAATGGGAAAACAAACCCAGGAAACGAATTGGTTGCCGATCATTTTAGTGGATTTATTTTACAGCGTATGGGCGCAACACTAGAGCAAGCTGAATCGGCTTTATTGAATCTGGAAAAGATTGGAGGTATAACAGATACCGTGCACCACCCTCCTGTAAAATCGAGAATTACCTCTTTGGCCTAAGGTTGGATGCAAGCGGCTTCTCTTAATCTTAATCACAAAGTACTTGAAAAGAACTATAACCCAGAAGCCCCTAAAACAAAATATTTATTCAAATGCACTTTTAACGGTGACGAAAACGTGTACTACATTAATGAACAAGACCAAGTGTTTTGGTTTAACGACAGAGGAAGACCAATCGAAATTGGTCAAAAATTAGAATCGGAAACCACAAATTTTGCTTGGAATATCCGCTATGGAAGAAGCATATACGGCGTAGATGCTAAAGGGGTAATTTGGTCGAACACCAACTTCAGCTCTTCCTTTAAGGTTGGAAAAATTGAAACATTTAAATACGAGGATTAGCCAACTATTTATAGCTGACTAATTAGTTCTGTAAAAATTGCTGTCATTTTTGGCTCAACCCTGTTTGCCACTTCTTGTACGTCGGTATGAGTAACTTCCACTATCTTCCCTTCTACTCCAAGGTCAGAAATAATTGAACACGCAAAACAAGGAACACCCATGTGTCTAGCAGCAATAACCTCAGGTACGGTTGACATTCCAATAACATCAGCACCTATAATTTTTGCATACTTATACTCCGCTGGAGTTTCTAAACAAGGACCGCTAACCCCCGCATAAACACCTTCCTGAACCTTGATCCCTTGCTCTTTAGCAATGTTTTGAGCTTTAGCGATAAGTGACTTGTCATAAGCCTCACTCATATCTGGAAAACGAGGTCCTAACTCATCAATGTTTGGCCCCATTAGCGGGTTATTTCCAAAAAGATTAATATGATCGTTAATAATCATAATATCTCCAATCTCATAGGTTTCGTTTACACCACCACAGGCATTAGAAAGCATAAGTGTTTTAATGCCCAAATATTTCATTGCTCGAATTGGAAAAACAACCTTGTCCATTCCATAGCCTTCGTAATAATGAAAACGACCTTGCATGGCTACAACCTGCTTTCCACCTAACTTTCCAAAAATCAATTTACCGGCATGACCTTCAACAGTTGACACCGGAAAGTTTGGAATATCGCTGTATTCCAATGAAAATTCTACTTCTATTTTATCTGCTAACGCACCCAAACCAGAACCCAAAACAATTCCTACCTCTGGGGCTTGGTTGATTTTTGACTTTAGAAAATTTGCTGTGTTATTTATTTCTTGTAACATATACTATGATTTGTTCATCAAACTCTTCTTTGTCTTTTCCGTGGAACTGAACTTGAACAGGAATAAAGTAAAGCGGCATTTTGCCTAAGAGTTCTTTTATGCCTTCAGATTGTAACCGTATAGCGTCTTTTTCGGTGGTAAGAATAATCTTATCCTCTCCTTTCATTTTTTCAAATTGCTGCAGAATTCGTTGAATATCATTCATCATAAAATTGTGATGATCACCAAATCTTATGTGTTCGATGTTTTTAACCTCATCCTTTAAGTGGTACTCTAAAATAGACGGCTTTGCAATTCCTGTAAACAACAGCACGCTTTGATTTTTGTATAACTTAATATTTTTAGGATGCTTGTTGTCAAATACTGGTTTCGGGTTCCCGTATGACAAATAGGAGAAATAGACCTTTTGATAAGGTTTTACATTCAACTGTTTTCTAATGGCCCGAGCATCTACTGGTGAAAATATTGACGGACATTTTGTAACTACAATTATATCCGCTCTTTGAGCTCCCCATTGAGGCTCCCGCAAACCTCCGGTTGGCAACATTAAATCTTTGATATACAGTTTACTGTAATCTGTCAACAATATTGACATTCCTGGCACTAAAGACCTATGTTGAAAAGCATCGTCTAAAATTACGCATTCAACGTCTGGATACTTCTTTATTATTTCTTGAACTCCCCTGTTTCTATTGGCATCTACAAAAACTGGTAAACTTGGGTAATTCTCCTTAAATACTCTAGGCTCATCACCAACATCTAAAAAACTATGCGAGTTTGAAACTTCCAAAAAAACAGAAGTTTTTCGCCCATACCCCCTACTCAAAGTTGCAATATTACTTCTACGACTCAATAAGCGAATGAGGTATTCTACATGCGGACTCTTTCCAGTGCCACCCATAGATAAATTACCTACAGATATTACCTGAATATCATGCAGCTTTGAGGGCAAGAAACCAGAATCGTACAAAAAATTACGAATGGCCATAACCCCTCCATACAACAAGGCAATTGGATAAAGAAAAAACCGAATAATTCTCATGTGCGGCAAAAGTACAAGGAATTGGAGGCGTTACAAGTATTTAAAAGTATTATCAGAATTAAATATGCTTCTTTACAAAAGCCCGTAAGCTTTTTCTTTAGCTAATACTTTTAGATTTGAAATTTTAAATAATTTCAATGAAACTTAAAGAAATAATTTCCGCACTCGAATTACTCGCACCTCCCGCTCTGCAGGAGTCATACGACAATTCGGGGTTGATTGTGGGAGACAAAAACGCTGAGATTAAAGGCGCTCTTATCTGTTTAGATTCAACTGAAGCTATTATTGAAGAAGCCATTTCTAAGAAATGTAACTTAGTGATAGCCCATCACCCTATTATTTTCTCAGGATTAAAATCAATTACGGGTAAAAATTACATTGAAAGAACTATACTGAAGGCTATAAAAAACGATATAGCAATTTACGCTATTCACACCAATTTGGATAATGTCCAGCACGGAGTTAATGCTAAAATTGGTGCGCTACTGGGAATAAAAAATCCTATAATTCTTGCACCAAAATCAAGTCAACTAGAAAAACTTGTTACCTATTGTCCCTTCAAAAACACCGAAGACGTAATGTCTGCGTTGTTTTCTGCTGGAGCTGGGTCAATCGGTAATTACAGCGAGTGTTCGTTTAGTGTAAGTGGAAAAGGCACTTTTAAAGCCAATCAATTCGCAAACCCCTTTGTGGGGGAAATCAATGAACGACACATAGAAGAAGAAAATAGAATTGAAGTAATTTTTGAAGCACACAAAAGATACGCGGTTTTAACTGCACTGCAAAAAGTACATCCATACGAAGAAGTTGCCTACGAAGTTTATACAACCGAAAATGCACATCAATTCATAGGCTCTGGCATGATAGGCGAATTAAAAGATGAATTACCGTTAGAAGTATTCTTTGATAAACTGAAATCTACCTTTAAACTAAAGGTGATAAGACATACTGAGCCATTAGCTAAAACGGTTAAGAAAATAGCTTGGTGCGGTGGTTCTGGAAGTTTTCTCTTGAAATCGGCCATCGGTAAAAACGCTGATGTTTTTATTACTGGAGATATTAAGTATCACGATTTTTTCGATCATGAAAAAAAACTGATAATTGCAGATATTGGGCACTATGAAAGTGAACAATTT
>CBFICO010000064.1:339-13982 GCA_965661115.1 Salibacteraceae bacterium | reverse complement strand
ATGAATAAGTAAACAATAATAAAAGGAATTGCTAAAATGAGCGCATCAAATCGATCAAGTATTCCACCATGTCCTGGTAACAGATTTCCTGAGTCTTTTAGATTCAAGCTGCGCTTTAGTTTTGATTCAATTAAATCTCCAGCCGTTCCAATCACAGAAATAATTAATGCAATTACCAACCAATCAATCAAAGAAAGGGCAGTGGCAATAAAACTAATAATAGAGGCGAAGAACATACTAAAAACAATTCCACCGAAGAAGCCCTCCCAAGTTTTTTTTGGGGAAACGCTTTCAAACAATTTGGTTTTACCGAATTTTCTTCCAATCAAGTAAGCCCAACTGTCGTTTGCCCACATACAAAAAAGAATACCTGCAGTAATGTGCGGGTAAAACTCAAAACTAGGGTAGTACCTAGGGTCTAGCATTAAGTAGTTGAGCAAACTAAACGGCAGTGCTATGTATATTATTCCGAGTAGGGTATAGGCAATGTTGAAGAATGGTTTTTTGTTGTTACGGAATAATTCTATTAGAAAAATGATGAACAAAAGCGGCATATTGTAAACCAATAAGCTCAGCTCTGTACATGAACTTTCGACAAATAAAAAATTTGTGGTAAATAATAAAACCCCACTAATTACGCCTGTTATGTTTTGTGGGTTACCACCTGATTTTCGAATTAATCGATAGAATTCAATTTGCCCTAATGTACTGATTAAAAGAAAAATTCCGGCATAGGTATATTGGCTAAAAATGGTACTACCAAAAACTACGATAATGAAAATTGCTCCTGTAGAAAGTCGTTGTTTTAAATCACTCACCTGATGTCATTTTTTCGATGAGTTGTACCGCTTTAAAAGCGTTGCCTTTAGCAACAAAAATTTCAACTCCAAAGCGCGCATTTAAATGCAAGTGCATAGAGTCTTGCTTGCTTACGAATGCAGCAGGAATTCCTTCTGCATCTAATTTGCTTTTGATGAGTTCAGCCTGAATAATATCGGCTGCCGTAAAAACCTTAGTCCAGTTCTGTTGCATAGGCTAAGGCTCAAATGTAATTAATCCTTTTTTTCGGCAGTGCTTGCAGCTTCAGAACTTTCAGATTTGTTTTCAACGGCCTCAGGCTTTACAACGGCTCCATTTTTGGATTTTCCGTTTTCAGCAACAGCAATTTTAGGTGGTGTATTGTTCTCCTTTGATTCCTTTTCTGCTTGTTTTTTGGCAGCTGCTTCTTTCTTTTCCTTTGCTTCTTTAGCTCTTTTTTCGTCTTGCTCTCTTTCTTCTTTTTCACGCTCTAAATCCCGCTCAAAAGTTCTTTTACCAAAGATATTTTCCATATCCTCTTTAAAGATTACTTCTCTTTCTAACAATAGTTCCGCAAGTTTGTTGAGGTTTTCTCTGTTTGCCGTTAAAAGCTTGAGTGTTTCTTTGTAAGCAGCTTCAATATATTTACTAACCTCTTCGTCAATTATCTGCGCAGTACTTTCAGAGTATGGTTTCTGAAAAGAGTACTCACTTTGACCAGAAGAATCGTAGTAAGATCTGTTGCCAATTTTTGGGTTAAGACCATAATACACTATCATGCCGTATACCTGCTTGGTTACTTTTTCTAAATCACTTAAGGCTCCAGTACTTATTTTACCAAAAACGATTTCTTCAGCAGCACGTCCACCAAGCGCAGCGCAAATGTCATGATTCAATTGCTCTTCAGTTGTTATTTGTCTTTCTTCTGGTAAATACCAAGCAGCGCCTAAAGAACGTCCTCTAGGAACGATAGTAACTTTAACCAATGGATGTGCGTGCTCTAACAACCAACTAACTGTTGCATGCCCAGCCTCGTGATAGGCAATAGTTTTCTTTTCAGAAGGAGTTATGATTTTATTTTTCTTTTCTAAACCACCAACAACGCGGTCAACCGCATCAATAAAGTCTTGTTTGCTAACTTTAGTTTTTTTGTTTCTGGCAGCAATTAGAGCTGCTTCGTTACAAACGTTTGCAATATCGGCACCTGAGAAACCAGGAGTTTGACGTGCCAATAGATCAACATCAACCGTATCGTCTTTTTTAAGTGGTTTTAGGTGTACTTTAAAAATTTCTTTTCTACCGTGTAAGTCAGGCATATCTACAATGATTTGTCTGTCAAAACGACCTGGTCTTAATAATGCTTTGTCTAATACATCAGCACGGTTTGTAGCAGCCAAAATGATAACTCCAGTGTTGCTTCCAAAGCCATCCATTTCGGTAAGAAGCTGATTCAATGTGTTTTCACGCTCATCGTTTGCCCCTTGCATAGGATTTTTTCCTCTGGCACGACCAATGGCGTCAATCTCGTCAATGAAAATTATACTCGGCGACTTTTCTTTAGCTTGTTTAAATAAATCGCGAACCCTTGAGGCACCAACACCTACAAACATTTCAACGAAATCTGATCCAGATAAAGAAAAGAAAGGAACTTGTGCTTCACCTGCAACGGCTTTAGCTAAAAGTGTTTTTCCTGTACCCGGTGAGCCGACCAATAAAGCACCTTTTGGGATTCTAGCTCCTAAATCAGTGTAACGTTTTGGGTTTTTGAGGAAGTCCACAATTTCTTTTACTTCTTCTTTTGCTTCCTCTTGGCCAGCAACGTCGTCAAAAGTGATTTTAACGCTATCGTTTTCATCAAACAATCGCGCTTTAGATTTTCCAATGTTAAAGATTTGACCTCCTGCTGGACCACCTGCACCCATTCTGCGCATTATAAATAACCAAATGGCCACCATTACTGCAATTGGAATAAGCCATCCCATTACATCTTTACCCCAATTCTCTTCTGTGCGGTATTCGTATTTAAAGTCGTATTGTTCACTGAACTTTGCTAGTTCTTCGTCAAATCGTTCTGGTGAGCCAATGTTTAACTTAAAATGTGGACCGTATCCGCCTCCTTCACCAATACGAGGGTTGTTGAGTTTTTTCTGATATTTTTCCGATGAAAGCGCTTCGCTTTTAAGATATATTCTGGCAATTTCTTTGTTTATTACCAATACTTGTTTAACTTCTTGGTTTTCAACCATTGTACGGAACTCTTGAGGACTAATACTTGGTAAAGCTGAGTTCCAGCTAAAGAGTAATTGCGATAATAGAACCACCCCGATTATGGCGTATATCCAGTAAAAATTAAAAGGTTTTTTATCGTTTTTCTTTGGGTTTTTAGATCCACCCATCGGACGTTTTTGTTTGTTGTTATCAGCCATTTATTATGCTTCTTCTATGGATATTGGATTAACAATTGCGTCAGCCCAAAGTTCTTCAAGTTTGTAAAATTCTCTTGTTTCTTCTTGGAAAATATGGATTACAACATTTGCATAATCAAGCAAAACCCATGTTGCGTTTTCCGTTCCTTCTAAATGCCAAGGTTTTTCTCCTACCTCTTCTTGTACCGTATCTTTAACCGCATTGGCCAATGCCGATACTTGACGGTCGGAACTACCTGAGCAAATGATAAAAAAATCGCAAACCGCACTTTCAATTTTTCTTAAATCTAGTTCTAGGATATTGATTCCTTTCTTATCCAACAACCCGTTAATTGCAGAATTTTTTAGTGCTATGGAGTTTCCCTTTTCCAATTGATTTACGCTTTAAAAACAGTGTGCAAAAGTAACTATTTTATTAGGGGTAAAGTGGGCGTAAATCCTGGTAAAAACACCCAAATTTGCCTAAACCTTAACATTAATTATTAGGAGTGAGCAGAAATATTAGTTGGCACGAAACTATTGATTCTACAAACGAAGCATTTAAGCGGATTATTCGATCGGGAAAAATACCAACTTCTGGTGATATTATAGCAGCACGGTTTCAAACTCGCGGCAAAGGACAACGCGAAAATATTTGGGAGTCGGAACATGGTGCTAATCTTACTTTCAGTTTATATTATCAGCCAAACAATTTTAAAGCAATTGATGCCTTTGCTTTAAACCAAGTTGTGTCAATATTAATTGTTGATTTTTTGCGCTCTAAAGATGTTGGGGGAGTGGCTGTTAAATGGCCAAATGACATATTTGTAGAAAACAAAAAAGTTTGCGGTGTTTTAATTGAGAATACGTTGGCAAAAGATGAGGTTATTGAATCGATTGTTGGAATTGGTTTAAATATAAATCAGCAATCATTTCATACTACCTCAAACTCTACATCTCTTTCTGAAGTATTGCAGCAGCAATTGGTGATAGAAGTTTTATTAGAGGAGTTTCAACCTTATTTACAAAAGATCGATCTGTTTTTGCAGCGAAGAAATTTAATAGAAAACCGCTATCACGAATTGTTGTTTGGCTTAAATGAAAACAGAAGATTTGAGTCGGGTGGTGAAGAGTTTTTGGGAACTATACGTGGCGTAGCTAACGGCGGGAAACTGAAGGTTCAGCTAGATGATACCTACAGATACTTTGAGCAAAAAGAAGTAAAATTTCTTTTTGACTAAACCAGCCTTGTTGCTAAGTTGTCAGCCATCATGTTAAATAGGTTTGTTAAAGGTGTTTTGGCCATCATTTCCAACATCATATTCATATTGGCATTGAACTCTAAAAAAGTTTTCGTTTCTGTTTCGTTTATTGACTCAAAGAAAATATCTAAAGTAAAATCGAATGGGTTTTTACCGTGAGATACAATTGATATTTTTCTGTATTCTTCAAAATTTTCTCTTTTCATTCCGATGCCCGCCAAACCTTTAATTGAAAATGAACAAGAGTCAGTTTCGCCTTTCCAGTTTTCCACTTTTTCTTCAGGGAGTAGTGGTAAGATGTTGTTCATATCCAACAAATATTCAAAGACTTCTTTAGCAGGTTTTACAACCTTTACTTTATCACTTACAATTGTAGTCATTACTTTAGCCAGTTTTGAGGGTCTTTTTTCCAATTGCGCAACAGTTTAGCTTCCGCTTGATTGATGTAGTTAGATTCTAATGCTTTGGTAATCATAGTATCGTAATCTGCCAGCTTAACTAGGGGGCACTTGGCTTCTTTAAAGTTATTTTTTGATTCTTTTAAACCGTATGAAAAAATGGCAATCATTCCTTTTATGCTACATCCAAAATCTCTAAGCGCTTCTACCGCATTTAAAGAGCTTTTGCCAGTAGAAATTAGGTCTTCAATTACAATTACGCTTTGTCCTTTTTCAATATAGCCTTCAATTTGATTAGATAGTCCGTGTTCTTTCTTTTTAGCACGCACATATGCAAAAGGTAATCCGAGTTCTTGAGCTACCAATGCGCCTAAAGCGATACCACCAGTAGCAACGCCAGCAACAACATCAGGTCGTCCAAAATTATCATCAAGCACCTTAACCATTTCTTGACGAATAAAGGTTCTGATTTTGGGGTAGCTTAAAATTTTTCGGTTGTCACAATATATAGGTGATTTTATTCCTGATGCCCACGTAAAAGGATCGTTAGGCTGCAGTTTAATTGCCTTTATTTGCAATAGAAATTCGCTTACATTAAGCGATACATCATTAGAAGTAACCATTTAATAGAGTATGGACGTGAGCGGCCAAATGTATAAAGTTTTCTTCAACAACATTTTGCTTGTTGTTGTACAAAATCGTGAATTATTTAGCGGACTTGAGGACGCATCCGAATTAATGGTTAATGAGGCTATAGAAAAAACGAATTGGCAAATTTGGTTAGCTGAACAAGAAGAAAAAACCTATAAAGTTTTCATTGAAAACGGGTTTTCTGAATTCAAGAAAAACTTTAGAATTATTGAAGCAGCTGGCGGTATTGTTATTAATAAAGAACAACAGCTTCTACTCATTTACAGAAACCAAAAGTGGGACCTTCCAAAAGGGAAGCTAGAAGTTAATGAACAAATTAAATCTGCCGCACTCAGAGAAGTGGAGGAGGAGACAGGTGTAGATGTTATGCTTACCACAAATGAGATTTATAGAACTACTTACCATGCTTATTTTCATAAAGTAGAAATGGTATTAAAACCTACGTATTGGTTTATGATGAATGCTACTTCAGTAGAAAATGCTAAACCACAATTAGAAGAAGGCATAGATGCGCTTGAATGGGTGGATTTGGAAAAAGTTATTGAGTTTGTAAGTGGAAATAGTTTTCGTTCAATTACAAATTTAATCTCTGGGTTGGCAAAGGATAGATTTTCAACCTTCTATTTCTAATCTTGGTATTAAAAATCAATTAATGTACAATTAACAACCAACTATTAATATTTTTTCGTTATTTTAATTTTGGATTTTAACATTGTATTTTTAGGTTAAAGATCTGATTAGTAAGGTTTAACAAATTTTTAATCGTGTCGTTTTAAGATGCGATTCGGGTTTGTGCGCTGAATTATGAATAGATTTTAGGATTAACAATAGGTCGTTAGAAATTAAAACGATAGGAATGAAGGTTTTCATTGATAGGTTTTGGCAGCGACAGACGCAATGTTCGAGTTTGCTACTTGCATTGGTTTTGACGTTTTCATTTACTGCACAAGCTAACTTAATCAGCGTTACTTCAAAAGGAGATTCTGGTGGTGGTACTTTGCGTTCGGCAATATCGACGGCAAATGGAAATGGTTCAGGTCTAGATACTATTTCCATTGATGTTTCAGGAGATATTATTCTCTCCAGCGCTTTGCCTAATATTACGAGCAGTGTTACACTTATCGGTGGTGGTGCAAATGATATTGCAATCAAAGCCAATAGTTCTAAAAACGTAGCCACCTACAATGTATTAAACATTATCGGGGCAGGCATAACGGTTAAGCTCTACGATGTTTCCATAATGAACGGGAAAACAAGTAATAATGGTGGAGGAATAAGGGTTTTAAATGCTGCTGCCTTATACTTATATAGATGTAACATAGAGGATAATATTTCAACAGGTAACTCTGGCGGAGGAGTAGATGTTGGCGTTGGTGACTTTTATGCCTACCAGACGTCTTTTATTAATAACTCACATAACAGCAATGGTGGTGGATTAGCTTGTCATCAAGGTTCAAACTCTACTGTTGAGGTGGAGAATTGTACTTTTTCTGGAAATAGTGGAAACGCAAACCAATCAAATCATGGTGGAGGGGCTTTTCACATGTATTCCTTTGGGGGAACACATACTATAAAATTTACTAACTGTACGTTTTCGGATAATGTCTTAGGAGGATCTCAAAGTAATAATGGTAAAAGCTTGTTTTTTGCGCCATTTACCGGAGCTACTTATAACCTTACCGTATTAAATTGTATTCTTAATGATGCTTCAACTGGAAATTACTACGTGTATCCGGGTGGAGGAACATTAAACCTTACCAGAACTTACACACTAGCTAGTGATGCCACAATGTCTGCTACGGGTGCTGGTAATTCAAACAGTATAGCTAATCCTCTTGACTCACTTGGTTTTTACAACGGAACAACATTAGTTTATGGAATTGACTCTGCAAGTGCGGCTAAAGATGCGGGAGATACCACAAATGCGCCAGGAGTTGATCAAAGAGGGGTTCCTACAAGTGGTAGTAAAGACGTAGGAGCATTTGAGTACTTTGAGCAGGCTTGTGAAACTCCGACTTTTGCAACAACTTACAGTAGAAATTATGCAAGTAGATTAACCACTATAACTAACCTCCAAATTGATAATCAAGGAACGGTTGCTACTCTTTCTCCTGGTCAAATTTTCACGGTTACCTTTAATTATAGTATTAACCAAAGTGGAAGTTTTTGCCCTGGCTGTGTTACTCAAATTTATTGGGGAGTAAGAGGGAAGTTTGGCAGATGTATTAGGAGCTTTGGAGGTTATTGTAATTGTTCTGGAACACAATCGGCAATATTTAGGGCTCCCACGGCACCTGGTATTTACTTTTTTACAACTGGAGGCTCGTTAAACTTTAGTTGTAGAGCAAGCCCTCAAAACTATGTTTCTGCAGGTTCTGGAGCTGCGTTTGGTGCTATTGTAGTTGGAAGTCCTGTCAATGGGAACTCAGTAACTATATCGGGTAGTAACACCTATTGCCCCGGAAGTACCACTGATAGTTTGACTGCTAATACGTTTGCAGGTTTTTCTTGCAGCGGAAATTCACTTACAAGTTTTCAGTGGTTTAAAGACAGTGTTTTAATTAGCGGTTCCAACTCTGAAAAAATATTGGTAGAAGATTACGGGCTATACTACGTAAGATGGTATAATGGGTATAGCGATGAAGCCTTTTCTGATACGTTTAGAGTTGTCAATGAAATCAACAACTTAAACGATACAAACTCCAACATCAGCTTAGGAAATTTTACTTCTACCTTAACTAGTTATCCTTCGTCGGTAACCATTCCTGTTGTGAATAGCCAAGCGGGAGTTACTTACAATATAGTAGACTCTACCACCCAGACTGAGCAAACTACTGATATTGCAGGAACAGGAGGGACTATAAACCTTACCTTTACTCCAACACCAAACGAAACCTATTTCGTGTCCGTAGAAAAGGGGTTCTGTAATGGAACACTCGATTCAGTTATAGTTTATAGATTGGATACAATCGCTCCTTATGCTGGATTGGGTAACAAGTTATATTTTGATGGATCCAACGATTACGTAAATATTCCTCACAGCGCTAATCTCAGTTTGAATTCATTTACCATTGAGGCATGGTTTAAAACGAGCCAAGTTGCAGGTGCTTACAAAAGAATACTCCAAAAAAGAATGTCAACTGGACGTCAAAACTACAGTTTGGCTATTCATAATGGAAAACCACATGTTCGATTCGATTCTAGAGGAGTAAAACAGGCAGAAGGAACAGTTAATGTAAATGATGGAAAATGGCATCACATAGCAGGTGTACATAACACATTGACAAATGAGCTTATTCTGTATGTCGATGGTTTTGAAGCTGCGAAAACGAATGGAGTGTCTAATCCAAGTACAGGAGCTTCTCCTATGACTATTGGAGGTAAACCTGGCTTCTCCCAGTACTATGAAGGTGATATTGATGAAATAAGAGTTTGGAATGTTGCAAAAACAGAACAAGAGATATATAACTCTTACAGAGTTGCTCTTGAAGGAAACGAAACAGGCTTGGTAGCATATTATACCTTTAATGATTCTTCTGGTAATGTATTAACGGATTATGCAAGTGGATTGGATGGTACTCTAACTGGATTTGCTGGAAATACATGGGGTGATGCTCAAGATACCATAGAATGGAAAGTATCGGAAAGCGCCCTAATAGGAGATACGGCTGCATTTACAATGGGATGGGAAAAATATAACGAAGACATTCTAAGAGCTAACCCAATTTCTGGCTTTGGAGGAGAGTTCAAATTAATTGACACTTCTGGGGCTATTGAATTAATGCAACCACTCGATTATGAAACTGATTCAATAAAATACTTGACCTATCAAGTTACCGATTTAAGTGGAAATGCTGATACAGCAACTTTAGCAGTATTGGTTCAAAACGATACCACTGAAACTGTTTTTGCTGGAATGGGTGAAGGATTAAAGCTTAATGGATCTAACCAGTATATTACGCTTCCTTCAGGTGGTTTTCCTACTGGAAATTCTGCCAGAACACTAGAAGCTTGGGTTAACGCAGGCAATAGTGCTAAAGGTACATCCATAGTTAACTGGGGTTCAAACTTGAGTACTAACAATGCGCGCTTTGCTCTCTTTTACGATTTTGACGGAACAATCCGAGTGGTTGGTCAAAACAATGATAGAAACGGAAGAACTTCGATAGATGATGGTAAGTGGCACCATGTAGCTGCAACGCATAATGGATCTACTATGTCACTTTATATCGATGGTAAAATAGATACCACTCATACCGTAACATACAACACGTCAAATAATGTAGGGTATGTAGGAAGAAGAACATGGGCGAACGATGAGCATTTTGGTGGATCTGTTGATGAACTAAAAATTTGGAGTGTTGCCCTAGATTCGGCTGACATTGCTGACAGTTACAGAAGAAGAGTAGATACTGCTTCTGCTGGGTTAGTTGCTTATTACAATTTTGATAATGTTAATAATGAGCTAATCGAAGTAACTGCAAATCAAGCGCATGGTACCTTAGTTAATATAGCAACGCCAAATGTTGTAGATGGTAAAGACTCCCTTTTCTTCCAAGTATCAGAAGACTTGAAAAACGGAGATACTGCTGCTTATGCAACAGCATGGGACGTTGACGGTAGTGAAATCAAATACCAAATGATTTCAGGTAATATCGACCAAACTTTTGCAATGGATTCGTTAACGGGTGTCCTTACTATTAACGATGAAGATGAATTCAATTACTACCAAGATAGTACATACTTCATTACTTATGAAGTAACTGAAGGTGGAGATAATAATGAGGATACCGCTACTATAATTGTTGACCTAATTTACGAAAATGGACCTCCTACAATTTCGGCCATAGCAAACGATACCATTTGTGCTGGTGCGGTCGGTGATTCATTAGTATTCTATGTGAACGACATTGACCTAGATGATACTTTAAGACTTACACTTTCAGTGATCTCTGGAGATACAAACCTAATTCCAAACGATTCGGTTAAGTTCTATAACAACAATCTTACTTACTGGGATTCAGCTCGATCCATGAAGATTCATTTACCATTAATTGATACTAATGCCCTAGTGCCTTTAATTGTTATCGTTGAAGACGAAGGTGGGTTATCAGATAGTGCGTTTATGCAAGTTGAAATCAATTCAGTACGGATTGCTTTCGCTGCGGATAGCGTTAAACCACTTTGTGCAACTGACACTATTAGTAGATTAGCTTCTGTTGCAGAACTTGGAACACCAGGTTACAGTTTTATATGGAATGATCCAGCTGCAACCACCGATTCTGTTGCAACAGGATTATTGCCAGGAACCTATTCAGTTACTGTTACCGATGCATTGGGATGTCAGGATAGTGCTAGCGCTTCTATAGTTCCATGGGACACGTTAACAGCAGTGTTTGATATTGCAACAGCATTTGGAAGTGATACGATCTGTAATAAAGATACTTCGGAACTATTAGTTGGCCTTCCATTTAATGATGGGGTGTTTACTGGAAACGGCATCAGCTCAAATATCATGAACCCTCAGTTATTAAATACGGGAGAACATGTTATAACTTACACAAGAACAGTAAGAAGCTGTATGACTGATACAAGAGATACACTTTGGGTGAATCCAAATCCTTTGGCCGCTATTGGAAACTTAGGAGCAATTTGTGACAATACACCTATCCAAACACTAAATCAAGGTTCACCTGCTGGAGGTTATTTCTTTGGAACTCAGATTTTAAACGATAGTACCTATCAGCCTTCAAGCTTTGTTACTTCAGATACTATTCACTATGTGTTTACCAACGGATTTGGTTGTAGTGACAGTGTTTCAAAAGTTATCGATGTAAAAGCTAAGCCATTTGTTACCGCTTCGCCCCTTGCTGCAATGTGTATTGATACAGCAGCTTTTACGCTTGCTAATGGTTTACCAAACTCCGGTGGAGTAGGAGTTTACTCTGACACCATAAATGGATCGGTTGTAGCTAATAGATTCATCCCAGCAGTAGCAGGAAGAGATACAAGTCATATTCAATACAAATACACCTCAAGCTTAACAGGTTGTTCAGACTCCGTAACTTTTGATATTGTAGTCGATACCTTACCAATACTCTCGGTTATTTCGCCTTCAGATATTTGTGTAAACGATACTTCAATTTCACTTACAGGAACCGTATTGCCAGTTAACGGAACCTATTCAGGTTTGGGAGTTAACACCACTGATAGTTTATCATTTGATCCAGCTATTGCAGCAGTTGGAATCAAAACAATTACTTATAGATATACTGATGGAAATGGTTGTAAAGCAGATGACCAATTTGCTATTACCGTAAGACCTAAACCAAGTATTGTGTTTAGCCCAATTGCAGATGTTTGTGCAGATGCAGATTCGTTTACACTAACGGTTGCTAATCCGTTTGGAGGTATATACAGCGGGCCAGCAATTATTAATGACACTACGTTTGTTCCAAGTGTAGGAACGCCAAAAGCAGCAAATTCTATTACCTACATGGTAGATAACGTTTACGGTTGTATCGATACGGCTTCTGATAATATCTACATTGATACCATTCCTGTGGTTAGCTTCACTCAACCATTGGGTTCAATCTGTTTTAATGAAGAAAAAACTGCTATTAATCTAGGTAATCCTGTGGTAGCCCATCCAAGTGAAGTTGGTATCTATTCAGGTACTGGTGTTTTAGGTGATACGCTTTACACTAGCATTTCAAATACCGGATTAAAATATATTACTTACCAATTTACGGATACAAATGGTTGTAGTGCGTCTGCGATAGATTCTATTCAGGTGGATACGGTTCCATTTGTGAGTTTAGCTTCCTTTAATCCTGTTTGTGAGGATATTCTGAACGATACACTAGTTGGAGGTTTCCCTGCAGGTGGAGTATATACTTCATTAACTAATGGAGTCGTTTCTAATTTAGGTCCACATTACATACTGAATACTTCAAACAGAGGTGGGGCTATAGATACTATCATTTACACCTTCACAGATGGTAACGGATGTATTAATTCAGCTAGCCAGGTATTTGCTATCGATTCTTTACCTATTGTTACAGTTACTTTACCAATAGATACTATTTGTCATGGACCAACTTCTATAGCGTTAACCGGTGGTGCTCCACTAGGAGGATGTTTCGCAGGTAATGGAGTAAGTAATAACAACTATACTTCTTATGCTAACTCTGCTAGGTTAGATGGCTTAAGCTATACGTACACCGATGCAAATGGATGTACCAATACAGCTTGGGATACTATGGTGGTGAATCCAATTCCTATTATCACATTATCACCTTCGCTTCCTGTTTTCTGTGAGGCAGATCCTGTAGTTTCTTTAACTGTTGGCTCTGGTACAGGTAATGCATGGTACTCAGGCCAAAAAGGTATCTATAACGATAGCCTTAAGTTTGAACCTCAAGTTGCCAAAGCAGGTACACACATTGTTACCTATAATCTAGAAAACAATGGTTGTTTTAACGATACGTCATTCAGCATTGTTGTAAACCCACAACCTATTGTTGGATTATCACCATTTAATCCTATTTGTGAAAACTTGGATACCTTCTTCCTAATAGGAGGAACTCCTGTAGGAGCAACAGGCTTGTACAAAGGAGCTGGAGTTACTAATGGATACTTTGATCCAAGCATTCCTGGTGCAAGCACAACGGCTATAACCTATGTCTTTACGAGTTCATTTGGCTGTATCGATTCAGCTACTAGCAACATTGAAATAAAAGCTGCACCTCAAGTAACCTTTAACTCGTTTGCGAGTAACGGTTATTGCGAAGATGTACAGTCAATTGCAATTCAGGCACCACAAGTTAGTGCTACTGGAGGTTCCGTTACCACTATTCTAAAAGGTAAAGGAATAATTGGAAATACTTTCAACCCAACTATTGCGGGTTCGGGTGCGCATCAAATTTGGTACGTTGCTGCCGATACCAATGGATGCAGTGATTCTGCTTCGCAATTTGCGTTAGTTAATCCATTGCCAATTGTAACGTTAAATGCTGTTCCAGATATTTGTGAAAATGGCACTTCGTTTACGTTAACGGGCGGTAGCTTTATCAGTTTCAATGGCTCAGCTACTTCAAACGGTGAGGTATACTTGGTGAACGATACTG
>CBFICO010000064.1:0-329 GCA_965661115.1 Salibacteraceae bacterium | reverse complement strand
ACGTATTTAATCCAGATTCTGCCCTAGCTGGTAGCACGTACAATGTATCTTATATCTTTACGGATAGTGCAGGCTGTACGGATACAGCTAATCAAACTTTTGATGTATTACTAGCGCCAGTTGCAACTCTTTCAGCCATTCCAGGTTTCTGTAAAAATGAAGGACCATATCAGTTAGTTGAAGGTAGTCCTACTACTGGTGGAACGGGAGTTTACAATGGTAATGGAGTATTTAGTGGAACCTTCTTCCCACAATTTGCAACACCAGGAATAGATACATTGACTTATACCTTTACTGCAAACAACGGTTGTGCAGATACCACTGAAGCT
>CBFICO010000063.1:0-14045 GCA_965661115.1 Salibacteraceae bacterium | reverse complement strand
GAAACCAATGACTCCACCAATTATTAAAAGACTACCAAAAGTTGTTGGATTCCATACTGAGAATATTGCTAGCATTATTCCACCAAAAGAGATCAATAAAAAATTCTTCCACCTACCACCTTTTCTAAAAATAATAGCCAATACTATTCCTGCAGGAATTGCAAGCAGACCTTGTAATAAAGTCAATGCTCCATTCAATCGCATTAACAAACCCAAAACAATCAACACAGAACCAATCATTGCTAATTTTCTTGGGTTAGATCTTTTCTCCTCAACTTTCATCAACACAGATGTCAACACCGGGTTTATTACCAACGCTACAAATAATGATGAACCTAAAACGGTAATTAAAGTGATGGGTAGCCAGAACATAAATTCGCCCATCATGCCAGGCCAAACTGCTAACGGTAAAAATGCTGCAAGGGTGGTAGCGGTAGAAGCAATAATTGGCCAAGCCACTTCGCCTACTCCATATTTTGCGGCATCAATTGCGTTCATACCTTCTTTATCCATTAGTCGATAAATATTCTCGACTACCACAATTCCGTTATCCACCAACATACCTAAGGCAAGGATGAGCGAGAACAACACCATCATGTTTAAAGTAACACCAATGGCACCCAAAATAAACATGGACAAGAACATGGAAAGCGGAATTGCTACCCCAACAAACAGTGCGTTTCTGATACCCAAGAAGAATAGCAATACCAGAATTACCAGCAACATACCAAATATGATGCTGTTTTCTAGTTCAGAAACCATTCTGCGGGTTACATCACTCTGGTCATTAGTTATGGTGATAGTAACGTCGTCTGGAATTACCTCTGCTTTAGCTTTATCAATGATTTTTGTGATGCCCTCAGAGGCATTAATCAAGTTTTCACCTGCGCGTTTTTTAACATCAACCATAACCACCGGCTGCTGATACTCTCGAGCGTAACTGGTTTTCTCGGCTTCTTCAAAAACCACCTCGGCAATATCTCGCAAGTACACAATGTTGAATTTCTCTTGCTTAACAGTTACGTCCTCTAACTCAGCGGCGCTTTTAAAATCGCCAACCACACGCACCGTCCTTCTTAAGTCGTCGTTTAAAATATCACCGCCCGAAATGGTGATATTTTCTTGTTGAATTGCTCCAGCAATGTCGTTAAAGCTAATTTGCATAGCTTCCATTTTGGCCAAATCAACGTTTACCTTCATTTCTTTTTCGGTAACACCACGCACATCAACCTCAGTAATTTCTGGAAGCATCTCAATCTTGTCTTCCAAATACTCTGCGTAATCTTTTAACTGATCAACCGAATAATCTCCCGATAAGTTAATGTTCAAAATCGGCATCATTTCGGAAAGGTTCATCTCAAAAATGTTCGGATCTGCAGGTAAATCGTTAGGGAAATCTGGATCTCCCTTGGCAATATCCACTTTGTCTTTTACCTTTCTAAGTGCCTCTTCTGGTGATACACTAAAATCAAATTCAATGAAAATAGTAGAGTATCCCTGCACCGAAGTAGAGGTCATTTTATCGATACCAGATATAGATTTGATTTCTTTCTCTAACGGACGTGTAATCAATTTCTCAATATCCGCCGCTGAGTTTCCAGGGTAAGGTGTACCCACATAAATCTGCGGAATTACCACCTCTGGAAAGCTCTCGCGGGGCATACTCATATAAGAGCTTACCCCAGCAATTAGAATGATTCCGGTAATAACATATACCGTCATTCTGTTTTTTATAGACGCTGATGAAAGTCCAAATTCTTTCAGCAGCCCTTTTATTTTATCTGTTCCCATTTTTCTTTTTGTTACCTAATGAGTCAATAATTACTGCTGAACCTCAACTAGCTCACCGTCTCTAATGCTTCTTGCTCCTTTGTCCACAATTGCCTCATTTCCGCGCAATCCAGAACTTACTAAAGAGTTTCCTTCGTAGCTCATTTTAACCTCTACCGGCTGCTTAACTGCTTTGGTAACTCCATCGTTGCTTTTAACCACAAAAACATAGCGCTTGTTTGCCGCGCCTTCCATTATTAAAGAAGAAGCAACCACCACAGCTGTATCTTGTTTAAAATCGTTTATGTTTACCAATGCCACCATATTTGGCTTTAGAACATTATCGCTGTTTTCTACATCAACTCTAATCTTAAAAGTTCTGTTATTTGGGTTGATGTAGTTGCCCAAACGCTCAATTTTGGTGTGTTTTTCAATACCCAATGAAGGGAAAGAAACCACCACGTTATCGCCTTCTTTTATTTTACCAATGTAGTTCTCTGAAATATCTGCCTCAATGTACATTTTGCTTAAATCCATTAAGCGAGCAATAGGCATTCCCGGCATAGCCATCTCTCCTTCTTTTGGGAAAATTTCGTCAACGACTCCTGCAAATGGCGCTGTAATAGTTCCTTTTGCAATGTTTGCTTGTAAAGCAGCTAGACTATTTTGCAATGCTTCGTAATTGTTTTTAGCCTGTAAGAACTGAATCTCAGAGCCTATCTTTTGATCCCAAAGTTTCTTTTGCTTTTTGTATGTAGTCTCTGCTAATTCTAATCTGGTTTTTAGCTCAGATTCTTGCTCGCGCATGGCTTGAACATCCAACGTAGCAATAGTTTGTCCTTTGTTTATTCTAGTTCCTTCTTTAACCCAAATGCTCACAATTTTACCCCCTAACTCTGGATAAATCTGTGCATTTTGATCGGAAGCTAGTGAACCATATACCTGAAAATAGTGGTTAAAGGACTTTACCTCTGGCTTAGCGGTAGTTACCAATGCCAATGATTTGGTAGTGTCTAGCAATGCAATTTCTGCTTCTATTTCTGCCAAACGCTCACTGATAGAAGATTTTTCCTCTTTTAAAGAATCCTTTTCTTTTTTGAGTTTACCCAACTCATCAGTTGGTGCTTCTGGTGCGCAAGAAACTGCAAACAAGCTAGCTATTAGGATTATTGAAATCTGTTTCATCTTATTAATATTTGAATTTGGGTGTATTGTTTATTTTTTTCCTGTTGCGTAATCAAGATCAGCTTTAGCCTGAATAACTTCAATTACTGACATTATGTAATTCATTTGCGATTGTAAGTACTGGTTTTCCGTTTGTGTTAACTCAACGCTGCTAGACATACCTTCTTTGTACTTTATTTGAGTTTGGTCTTTTATTTTTTTGGCCAGTTTTAGGTTTTCGCTTGAGTTCTCAAGTGAGTTTACTGAAGACTCATAAGCGCTCTTTTTATTTGCCAAATCCAAGAACAATCCTTGCTCTGTTTGACTCATTAAAAGGTTTGCTTGCTCAACTCCAACTTTTGCTTGTTGGATTTTATTGTGACGCATGCCTCCAGCAAAAATTGGAACGTTTAATTGAACTCCAACTATTGCAGTTGGGAACCATTTTCCATCGCTAGAAAAATGGTTAAAATCATTTCCAAAAGAGTTCCCTTCGTATACAAAGCTTCCATACAGTTGAGGATAATTTCCGACTTGTTCTTTGTCTAGACTTAATTCTTGAGCTCTTAGATTAACTGCCGCACTTTTATAATCTACGTGGTTTTCAATATTGAATTTTGCATTTAAGTTTGACGCTTTATCAGCAAACGGATTCTTGATGTCATCCAATTTATCAGTTAAAGTGATGTTGTTTTTGATTTCAATACCCATGGTAAACTTGAGCATATCTTCAGCTACTTTTTGCTGATTAACCATTTGATTGCGCATGTTTTTGGTATTCAAAAGCAATAATCTCAACTGATCCACATCTTTTTCTTCCATGAAACCAGCATCAAACAAAGCATTTGACTCATCTACAAGCTTTTGTAATTGCTTTTCATTTTCTTCAATAAGCTTTAGGTTTTCTTCAGAAGCTAGCACCATTCCGTAGGCTTTGGTAACATCACGTGCAATCTCAGCCTCTGTTTTTTCCTTTTGAGCATTAACCAATTCTTTGTAGGTTTTTGAAGCCCTTAACCCAACAATGTAGGAACCGTCAAATAACAGCTGACTAACCGTTACACCGGCTTTCATGTTACTTGGCAAACCAAATTGGAACTCCAAAAACTCATCATCAGGAGCCATTGGGTTAAAAGAACTTGCAGGAGCCAACTGAACTGGAATTTCTAGAAAGTAGTTGTAAGATGCACTTGCGTTTATCTGTGGCAAACCCATTCCTGTTATTTCCTTAACGCGCTGCTCCGCTTTTTGTACGTCCATCATGGCGCTCTTTGAGAAGTATGAATTTTCTAATGCATACTCCTTGGCCTCTTTAAGACTGAACGCCGTTTTGTTCTCTTCTGCCTGTGCTTTTATTAAAAGCGCCGATAGACTGAAAAGAATTACCAATAGGGGTGTTTTCATCTGATTTATCTAGTTTGAGTGTTTTTTTACTTTTTCTTGAAGGTAGGTTATGCCTTTTTCTGAGGCTAAACCGCGAATGTGATAGCGGAAAGTTTCCATATAAATCTCCGCAAATGGAATATCCTCTGGGAACAATTCTCTATTGAAGAAATCATCCATTCTTGCTAAATAAACTGCGGTTAGAATTGGAATATTTAAATCATCGCGATACAGACCTTGTTCAATTCCTCGCTTCATATTTGAAGAAACCCAGTCTTTTACCACCGTCATTTTATATTCCTGAAAGCTTTTCATTGCTTCTGGATAATACTTCTGCAAATCAAACATTACAGAAGGGTGCACGTTTTTAAGCTGATCAACAATCACCTTAGAGATCTCAAACATTTCATCAATAGCATTGCTATTTTGCTTTAGACATGCTTCAATTGCACAAACCTCTAACTCATGGTGATATTCCATTCCCTTTAGAACAAGTTCTTTTTTATCACTAACGTATTTATAGATTGTTTTCTTAGAAACAACTAAGTGACGGGCGAGGTCATCCATAGTTACACTTCGTATTCCGTATTTCATAAATACGTTCAGCGAACCCATCAAAATCTCTTGAAATTTATCGTCCATTTTTTTCACGGCGCAAAAGTATATGCAAAAAATACTAGGGAAACGTTTTTTGTATAAAAAGTTTCCTATGTTTCCGTAGTTTCCATTAAATAAAGCTTGTTTTTATTTCTGAAAACCCTATAAATAGGGAGTTCAAAGGATTATTTTTGCCGGCTGTTAAAATCTGTTGAAACACAAAATACTATGAGTCAAGTTTCTATTTCTACACTAATTGCAGACGAAAAGGTAGGGTTTAAGACTACTGTTAAAGGCTGGGTAAGAACATTTAGAAGCAATCGATTTATTGCCTTAAACGATGGGTCAACCATTAAAAATTTGCAATGCGTTATCGATTTCGAAAAATTCTCAGATGCTGAAATCAAAAGAATTACAACGGGTGCTTGCTTAAGTCTTTCTGGCGAAATTGTTGAGTCTCAAGGTAGAGGTCAGTCGTTAGAAATGATTGTTTCAGAAATGGAGATTTTAGGGGATTCAAACCCAGATGAGTTCCCAATTCAACCAAAAAAACACAGCCTTGAGTTTTTAAGAGAAAATGCGCACTTACGTTTTAGAACCAATACGTTTAGTGCGGTTTTCAGAATCAGACATGCGGTTGCCTATGCAATTCACAAGTATTTTAACGATAACGGATACTATTATATTCATTCGCCAATAATTACAGGTTCTGATGCCGAAGGTGCAGGTGAAATGTTTCGTGTAACCGGATTAGACGCCAAAAATCCGCCTCTTACCGAAGATGGAGCTGTAAATTTTAAGGAAGACTTTTTCGGAAAAGAAACTAATCTTACCGTGTCGGGTCAATTGGAGGCTGAACTAGCAGCGTTGGCACTTTCAAAGGTGTACACATTTGGCCCAACCTTTAGAGCCGAAAACTCCAACACATCTCGTCACTTAGCAGAGTTTTGGATGATTGAACCTGAGGTTGCCTTCAACGACTTGTTCGACAACATGGACTTGGCTGAAGATTTTCTGAAATACGTTATCAAATACGTAATGGATAATTGCGCCGACGATTTAGAATTCTTGGAAAATAGAATTTTAGACGAAGAAAAAAATATGAAGGCTGAGTTACGACAACCATATCCACTTCGCGAAAAACTTAAAATGGTGGCCGACCAAGATTTTGAGCGTGTTTCTTATACCGATGCGTTTAATATTCTGAGAAACAGTAAACCAAACAAAAAGAAAAAGTTCGACTACTTAATTGATGAATGGGGAGCGGATTTACAATCGGAACACGAACGCTATTTGGTAGAAAAACATTTTGGCAAACCTGTAATCTTATACGATTACCCTGCTAAAATCAAGGCGTTTTACATGCGTTTAAATGAAGACGAAAAAACCGTTGCCGCTATGGATATCCTTTTCCCAGGTATTGGTGAAATAGTGGGAGGATCTCAAAGAGAAGAGCGTTTAGATAAGCTACAAGCAAAAATGGCAGAGTTCAACGTTCCTGAAGAAGAAATGTGGTGGTATTTAGATACCAGAAAATTTGGTACTTGTAAGCATGCAGGATTCGGCTTAGGATTCGAACGTTTGGTACTTTTCATTACTGGTATGACTAACGTAAGAGATGTGATTCCTTTTCCACGTACTCCTAAAAACGCAGAGTTTTAGGAAGGAATTTTACATTTAAGTATATTGTTACAATACCACGTCATTCTGGAAACGTAATCAAACAGTTTGACGAAGAAAAACCATTGAGATAGTTATCAAGTATCTATTACTTTTTCCATTCATACCATTTTACTTCTCCTTTCTTATTTGACCAACCTACTTTAGAGGCTTCAAATTTTTAACATGAAGAATGTAGCTTATTTATCGCTTGTTGCATTGGCTCTAACAGCCTGTGAAGCACCTCAAAAAAAAGAAATGAAAAAAGGATTAACCTATCCCGATACAAGAAAAGACGCTACGGTAGTTGATGAATATTTCGGTACCAAAGTAGCCGACCCATACCGTTGGTTAGAAAACGATACCTCTTCAGAAACGGGTAATTGGGTAAAAGCACAAAATGATGTTACCAACTCGTATTTGGCTCAGATTCCTTACCGTGAGAAAATTGCGGACCGATACGAAGAATTAATGAACTATCCAAAGCTCTCTTCTCCAAGAAAAGTGGGCGAATACTATTTCTTTTATAAAAATGACGGGCTTCAAAACCAGTCGGTTATCTATTACAA
This sequence comes from Salibacteraceae bacterium, assembly GCA_965661115.1. Lineage (GTDB taxonomy): Bacteria > Bacteroidota > Bacteroidia > Flavobacteriales_G > Salibacteraceae > UBA6770. The sequence continues at coordinate 6,903 of CBFICO010000063.1, read as the reverse complement.
AAAAGGAATGGACGGAGAGCCACAAGTGTTTATCGACCCTAATACATTGAGTGAAGACGGTACGGTTGCAATTGGTCTATCTGGTGCATCGGATGACGATAAATACATGTCGTACATTCGCTCTGAAGCGGGCTCAGATTGGTCAGAAATTCACGTACGCGAGGTGGCGACAAACAAAGAATTGCCAGACGTTATCCAATGGGTAAAATTTTCAGGAGTAAATTGGTACAAGAACGGCTTTTTCTATAGCCGTTACCTAATTTCTGATGAAGCAACCAAGTACTCTGCAGCTAATGAAAATCATCAGATTTATTACCATAAAATAGGTGAACCTCAAGAAAACGATAAGCTCATTTATGCCGACCCTGAAAATCCAAAAATGTACCATTACCTATCCAATACAGAAGGAGACGATTACAGCATTTTATACAAACAAAACGGAACGGAAGGTTCGGAGCTAAGATTCAGAAAGGCAGATAGTGATGGCGAATTTGAAACTTTGATTCCAGGTTATGCCAACAAGAGCGGTGTTGTAGATTTTATTAATGGAAAATTTTTGGTACGCACTAATGTTGATGCGCCTAATTACCGATTAGTGTCGATTGACCCTGCAAACGTTGCCAAAGAAAACTGGGTGGAAATCATTCCTGAATCAGAAAACTTACTGGAAAGCGTTAGTACGGGCGGAGGTAAAATGTATGCCACGTATCTAATTAGCGCAACCAACAAAATCTTTGAAATGGATTACAATGGTTCTAATAAAAAAGAAATTGAATTGCCTGCTCCGGGTTCAGCTGGCGGCTTTTATGGAAAACGAGAAGAGACAGAACTCTTCTATTCTTTTACTTCGTTTACCTATCCTTCTACCATTTTTAAATACGATATCGCTACTGGAAAATCAGAAGTATTCTATCAACCAGAACTAGCATTTGACCCAAGTGCATACGAGGCAAAACAAGTTTTCTTTAAAAGTAAAGACAGTACCGATGTGCCCATGTTTGTGGTGCACAAGAAAGGGTTAAAGCTAGACGGTAAAAACCCAACACTCATCTACGGATACGGGGGGTTCAATATCAGTCTTTCTCCTTATTTCAGTACCTCAAATATTATTCTGTTAGAAAATGGGGGTGTGCATGCAATGGTTAACCTACGCGGTGGTGGCGAATTTGGTGAAGAATGGCACCAAGCCGGAATGAAAATGAAAAAACAAAACGTATTCGATGACTTTATAGCTGGAGCCGAATTCTTGATAAATGAAGGATATACCTCAAAAGAGTATTTGGCCATGGAAGGTGGTTCAAATGGTGGTTTATTGGTTGGAGCATGTATGGCTCAGCGTCCAGATTTGTATGCTGTTGCCTTACCTCATGTTGGGGTAATGGATATGTTGCGTTACCACAAATTTACAGTTGGTTTTGGTTGGACTCCTGAATACGGAAGTAGTGAGGATAGCAAAGAAATGTTTGAATACTTAAAGGGCTATTCGCCTCTTCATAATTTAAAAGAAGGAACGGAATATCCGGCCACTATGGTCTTTACGGCAGACCATGATGATAGAGTTGTACCTGCACACAGCTTTAAGTTTGCGGCAGAATTACAATCGAAACATACAGGTGAGAACCCTGTATTGATTCGAATAGAAGAAAAAGCCGGACATGGCGCTGGTAAGCCTACTGACAAGGTAATTGAAGAACAAGCAGATCGTTGGTCATTTATGTTCTGGAACATGGGAATAGAGGTTGTTTACGCCGAAAAAGCTAATTAGGCCTCTCCTTCATTCTGAAATTGTTTCAGAATCTAGAGATGCTGAAACCAGTCTGCCGATAGCCAGGTAAATTCAGCATGATCTATGTTTTGACAACAAAAAAATAACAGTAATTAAAATCCCGTGGCACGCTTATTGACTCACGGGATTTTTTTATCTTGTAATATCGAAAATTACTTATGGCACTTAAACAAACATTAAACCTTAAAATGCTCCAGAAGCTGAGTCCACAGCAGATTCAGCTAATGAAGTTATTGCAAGTGCCAACAGTTGCCATTGAAGCAAGAATAAAAGAAGAGCTTGAAAAAAATCCAGCCTTAGAAGAAGGTCGCGACCTTGAAGAAGACGAATTTGCAGAAGAACAAGATGCGTACAGTGATGTGCTAAAAGAAAAATCAGAAGCTGAAAAAGAATTTGACTTTTCAGATTACCAAGACGATGAACCCAGCTATAAATACAGTATAAGAAATCACGGTGCAGACGCTGAAGATAAATCTATGCCTATCTCTTTTGGAAAAACCTTTACCGAACTCTTAGAAGACCAATTAGATATGCAAGATTTAGACGAAGGCGAGTATCTTGTTGCGGATCACTTGATTGGATCTTTAGACGAATCTGGTTATTTGCGTCGAGACATTGAGGCTATTGTTGACGATTTGGCTTTTACTCAAAATATTTTTACCGATAAGGCTGAAGTAGGAAGGTTACTTAGTGTAATTCAAACTTTTGAGCCAGCTGGAGTTGGTGCCAGATCGCTGCAAGAATGTTTGTTATTGCAACTAAAACGTAGAAAAGAAAGAACCGTAGAATCATTAACTGCGCAGGCCATCATCAAAGATTATTTTGATGCTTACACCAAAAAGCATTACAAAAAAATTCTAGAAGGGTTAGAAATTGATGAAGACGCACTTAAAGGTGCCGATGAAGAAATTAAAAAACTAAACCCTAAGCCAGGCAATTCAAGCTCAACTGGAAAAGCTAGTCAGGTAGTAATTCCCGATTTTTTACTAGAAATTGAAGATGGTGAGTTTGATTTAAGATTGAACGGTAGAAACGCACCAGAGCTAAAGGTGAGCAAGCAATACTCTAGCCTGATTGAAGAATACCAAAACAGTAAAACAAAGCCAGACAAAAAGAAAAAGGAAGCGCTACTTTTTGTAAAGCAAAAACTAGATAGCGCCAAATGGTTTATTGATGCTATAAAACAACGTCAAAACACTTTGCTTTATACCATGGAAACCATTTTAGATTTTCAGCGCGAGTATTTCTTAACCGGTGACGAAACCAAGTTAAAACCGATGATTCTAAAAGACATTGCCGATATCATTGAGATGGATATTTCTACCGTTAGTCGGGTGGCAAACAGTAAGTATATCCAAACTCCTTACGGTACTTTTTTACTTAAGACATTCTTTAGTGAATCGCTCACAAATAGTGATGGTGAAGAAGTGAGTACTAGAGAAGTAAAAAAGATTTTGCAAGAAGCAATTGACGGAGAAACCAAAAAGAAACCGTTGACTGATCAAGCGCTTGCCGATTTACTAAAATATAAAGGTTACAACATTGCTAGGAGAACTGTAGCAAAGTACAGAGAGCAATTGAACATTCCTGTCGCTCGTTTAAGAAAAGAGCTATAATGAATAATAGGTTCGCGCAGTTTTTATCCTACATTTTTCATCCCGGAATTGCTCCAACCTTAGGCCTCTTTCTTCTATTTCATGCAGATACCTACTTAAAATACGCGGTATCAAACTCTACAAAAACATTTTTGTATTTAATCGTGTTCTTGAATACCTACCTATTTCCAGCTTTAATTGTTTTGATTATGCGTTACAGAAAGACAATCAGCTCCATCCAACTAAAACAACGAGAGGATAGAATTATACCCTTTGCAATAGCGTCTTTCTTTTATTTACTCACCTATTTGTTTATCAAAAAGCTCACTGTTCCTGCTATAATTATCGACATGTTTTTTGGGTTGTCACTTTCTGTTTTTACCGTGTTCTTTATCACTTTTAAACATAAAATAAGCGCTCACATGACGGGCATAAGCGGATTAATTGGAGCTTTTTTAGGGTTCCAGTTAATTTTTCAAGCGAATTTATCTTCTTGGCTAGTGTTGCTGGTGATTATTTGGGGGATGCTTGGTGCTGCTAGGCTCCAATTAAAAGCACATTCCAATACAGAAATTGTTACTGGTAGCCTGGTTGGATTTAGTGCTATACTGTTACCAATTATAGCTGGGTGGGGCTAGGAAACCAAACTTTGTCTAACCAAAAACTCTAATTGAGTATTTGAACGTTTTAATTTTTCAGTTAATTCTTTATTGGCTTTTCTAAGTCTGTGGGTTTCGCTGGCCAATTTTAGAAGAAATTTCCAAGTATATAAAAGTTCAAAACCAGAAGCAGCGATAGAGCTTATTGAAAAGCATAACATAAGTGTTATTGTTTCTGACTACAAAATGCTAAAGATTGACGGCGTTACCTTTCTGGAATGGGTTAAAAACGAATTTCCAGAAACAACCAGAATTATGCTAACAGGTCACGCAGACCTTCCTACAGTAATTGATGCTATTAACGAAAGCGGAATATTTAGGATGCTGTTAAAACCAATGAATAAAGATGACGTAGATAATGCATTGACAGCAGCTTTTAAAATTCAAGAAACCAAACTTGAACTTGTAAACAGAAACAAGGAATTAAAACAACTGCATTCAGAACTCGACCGGCTTATATATAGTACAGCACACGATTTAATTGGCCCATTATCAAACATTTTAGGTTTGGTTGATTTGGCAAAATCTGACTCAAAGAATACAAATGAAGACCTAAAACATATAGAAACAAGCGCGAAAAAACTCAGAATTATTAGTCGAAATACTGTAAGCTACCATCAGAATAAACGCATTGAACAACAAATTCAAAAGGTTCGACTAAATTCTTTAATAAGCTCGGTTCTTAAAATAATTTGAATTTCAACCAACCTACAACAGGGTAAAAATCTCAATTAACTCCAATAATCAAATTAACTGTTATACCGATAAAACAAGGTTACGCTTTATATTAAACTGCCTTATTTCAAATGCGCTGAACTACCAGGATAACTCGAAGGAAATCAACCAAATTGACAGTGACACTTCTGTAAGCCAAAAGCAAATAACCATTAAAGTAGCAGACAATGGTGTAGGTATGGATTTCGACACAAACTCAAGGTAGTTTGATGTTTACTATAGAGGTCACAAGCAAAGTATGGGTTCTGGAATTGGGTTGTTTATTGTAAAAGAAGCTGTAAATATTCTGGGCGGCAAACTGCACGTTCAATCTAAAATGGACGAGGGTAGCACCTTTGAAATTACACTTCCCAATTTACTGCACAAAGCACTAATTAAGCAAGATAAATAAGGTATTTCCTTTACTATCTTCGCTAAGTGAATTCGCCCACACCTTACATTCAAAGTATTTTAAAATCGCTGCCTAAATCTCCCGGCATATATCAATACTTTGATAAAAATGGCGATATTCTGTACGTAGGAAAAGCCAAAGTTTTACGGAACAGAGTAAGAAGCTATTTCAATAACAAACACGAAGACAGCCCCAAAACTAGAATTCTTGTAAGCAAAATTGCAGACATAAAATTCATTATTGCCGACTCAGAATATGATGCCTTAATTCTGGAAAACACACTCATCAAAAAGCACAAGCCAAGATACAATGTGTTACTTAGAGACGATAAAACCTTTCCGTGGATTTGTATCAAAAAAGAGCGTTTTCCAAGAGTTTTTTATACGCGAAAACTCATTAAAGATGGCTCGGAATATTATGGACCTTATACCTCGTTTAAAACCATGAAAACGGTGTTAGAATTCGCCAATAAACTTTATAAACTGCGTACCTGCTCCTATAATTTATCGGAAGAAAATATCCAAGCTAAAAAATTTAGAGTGTGCCTCGAATACCACATAAAAAACTGCGAAGGCCCTTGCGAAGGATTTCAAACCGAAGAAGATTACGAAAAAGGAATAGCACATATTCGAAAAATCCTGAAAGGCTCTATACAAGAAGTTATTCGCGATTTAAAAGAGCAAATGACAACTTATGCTGAGGAGTTAAAATTTGAAGACGCTCAGGAAGCAAAGGAGCAAATAGAGCTGCTTGAAGATTACCAAATGCGTTCAACCGTAGTGCACCCAAGCATCAACAACGTAGATGTATTTTCCGTTTTAAGCGATGATAAATATGCGTACATCAACTTCATGAAAATGGCAAACGGAGCTATAATTCAAGCCCATACCGTTGAAGTAAAAAAGAAGCTAGAAGAAACCGAAGAAGATATTTTAGCTTCGGTAATTTTTGAAATCCGAAGTCGGTTCAACAGTACTTCCAAAGAGATTTTCACCTCTATACCCATGGATTTAGACCACCCCGAAATTAAATTTCACCACCCGCAACGCGGCGACAAAAAGAAGCTGACTGAAATGTCGTTACGCAACGTAAAGTACTTTATGCGCGATAGGCAATTACAGCAAGAAAAAGTTGACCCCGACCGGCATAAAAACCGCATTTTAAGTGCGCTCAAAAAAGACCTGCGCATGAAAGAATTGCCTGAGCATATAGAGTGTTTTGATAATTCTAATATCCAAGGAGCTTTTCCAGTGGCGGCTTGTGTGGTTTTTAAAGATGCCAAACCATCAAAAAAAGATTATCGCCATTTTAACATAAAAACCGTGGTAGGGCCTGATGATTTTGCCAGTATGCGAGAAGTGGTATATCGCAGATACAAACGACTTATAGACGAAAACCAACCGCTTCCGGAACTCATAATAATTGATGGAGGAAAAGGTCAGTTAAGTTCAGCAGTAGAAAGTCTGCAACAATTGGATTTGGTGGGGAAAATCACCATTGTTGGCATTGCCAAACGCTTAGAGGAAATCTTCTTTCCAGGCGATTCCTACCCATTGTATATCGATAAGCGCTCCGAGAGTTTAAAATTGATTCAGTATTTAAGAAACGAAGCACACCGTTTTGGCATTACCCACCACCGCAACCAACGCTCAAAAGGCACCATTAAATCTGGACTCACAGAGATTGAAGGAATTGGATCAAAAACCCAAGAAAAGCTGCTAAAAAAGTTCCGTTCAT
>CBFICO010000062.1:0-14150 GCA_965661115.1 Salibacteraceae bacterium | reverse complement strand
ATTCGTTTTGATTTTTCTTATTGAAAAATCAACTCAGCTAATCTTACGGAATGACGCGAGGCTAATACGGTAGCTATGATTCTCATATCTAATATACCTTCTCGCCTTTGCTCACCCAAAAGCTCCAAGCTGCGTTATAAGTATGTACAGATTTAGTTGGCTGCTCAGTATTATCTACAAGTTTTTTCTCTTGATTCGACCATTGAAATATGCCTCCATTTAGGTTGTACACCTTTAAGTCTGGATTTGCTTGCTGCAAGCGCTCTCCCAATTTTTCGCTGCGCAAGCCTACCGAACAATACACCAATACTGGTTTCTCCGAGTTTAAAATGCTTTCGTCAAACTCAGTGGATTCTGGGTTTACCTGAACTGCACCCGGTATGTGACTCACCTCGTACTCTTCTTGCGCTCTAACGTCCAAAATGAGATAATTCTCCAACTCGTTTTGCTCAACCGATTTTAATTCCACCGATTTAGATAACATGCCTTGTAACATCGTATCGAAAGACCATTGTTTAAACGCCATAGCTACTATTAATGCGGCTATTAAAAAGCCAATTACTATAATAAAAATACTTCTGAAGGTTCCCATGCCAGCAAAGGTCGGGTTTGATATTCATTTAAAAATTGATTTTTGGCAGGTATTAAAGAAGAACATTTTATCAAACCATAACTTGAAATTAGCTGGGCTACTTCGTGGATTCCGTGCAGAAGGTTCTTTATGATTTTACTCCTTGCAAATTGAATTCATCTTATCTCACGGAATGATATTATTTATACAATACGTCATTCTCGAGAGGAGGTAAGACGAGTCGGGAATCTCAATTAATTTTAATCTTCAATTTTGAGATTCCCTGTTCATCCAGAATGCGGTGTACAAAATTTTCATTACGACTTCTCTGTAAAAAGTACATTCTACTAATCTTGCGGAATGAGGTAGTTAATATGAATGCATTAACTCTGCAAATCGCGAAAGCCTTTGTCCGAGATAACGATAGAATTTCTGTTATTTCAACAACTCAGGGAACTTTTTAATCGCTCTTTTATATCTTGGAATGGATACTGCCACCACATAACTCTGGTTAGGGTTCAGCTTTACGTAATCTTGGTGGTATTTTTCCGCTACATAAAATTGATCAAACTCCACTACTTCAACTGCAATGCCTTTGCTGAAATTACCGGAATCTTCCAATCGTTTGATGTACTGCTTTGCTTTAGTTCTCTCTACCGAGTTTTTGTAAAACACAATAGACCGATATTGCTTTCCAATATCATTTCCTTGCCCGTTTACCTGTGTAATATCACCTGCGTTGAAATACACTTTTAATAAATCATCATAACTGATTACATTGGCACAATAAGTTACCTCTACTGCCTCGGCATGTCCCGTTTTTCCACTTCCCACTTGCTTGTAAGTTGGGTTGACTTCTGTTCCGCCAGAATAACCGGAAACTACTTCTTGCACTCCTTTTACTGCTTCAAAAATTTCTTCAACACACCAAAAACACCCTTGCGCGAAATAAGCAGTCTGTAAATCTTGCTTAGGCGCAAATTTTAGTGAAGTACCGTTTATGCAGTAGCGTAAGCCTGTTGGTTTTGGACCATCATTAAACACATGTCCAAGGTGCCCACCGCATCGAGCACACACCACTTCGTCGCGGGTCATTCCATGCGAATTATCCACGCCTACTTCTACCGCGTTCGAATGATAATAATCGTAAAAGCTTGGCCAACCTGTGCCTGAATTAAACTTTGTATTGGAGCTGAACAATGGGTTTTCACAAGCTACACACAGAAAAACGCCTTCTTTTTTTAACCCATTGTACGCATGACTAAAAGGTCGCTCGGTTCCCTTATCGCGCACTACATGATAGGTAGAAGCGTCGAGTGCTTTTTTCCATTCGTTTTGTGTTTTGCTGATTTTATTATTCCAGCTGGTATCAACCGCAATCAAGTTTACTGTTGCTAAATTTTCTTTGTCCAGTTGCTTTTGCTGCGAGTTGGTGCAATTGACAAAAAATAAAGTGGAAATAAATAATGCTAATAGCTGTTTCATTATTAAACGTTTTTTCAAAAATGAGCAAGATTTTACAAAACAAATCTCTGCTATATGACATTTGAGTTTTAAGTTGGTTTGAGGGTTAAGAAAAGGATCTAATAAAGCAGCAAGTTAATTGCCCCCCCCCTAAATCCTCAAGTGCAATTCGTCGCAAGCGCCTTTTGTTAGCTCCTCTCTATGATCTGGATGAGCAATGGCAATGAGTGCTTTTGCTCGTTCTTCTAGACTATTTCCTTATAAAAATACGGTACCGTACTCGGTGTGTATGCTATAAACATTGATATTGGTTACTTCGTCGCCTCTTTTGGTTAATGCATCGACCAATAATTTTGGGGTTGCAGCTGCACTGTGTATAAATACACTTTGATTGGATTTTAATATCTGAAGTGCTTCGTCTGCGTCTAAATATTCTATGCCTTTTTTCATCCTTTAGCAAAATAAAGTTAGCTCGAAAATTAGCCTTTTAACCGCTGATAAAGACAAATAATACTCATAATGTAGGCGTATAAATCTCAGGTTGCAGCTACTTGCTTATCTTGGGTTGAAGTACTGAAATTGTATTATACAAATTGTATTACACAAAATGTATATTGTGATTATTACTCAAAAAAAAAGCCCTCCAAAAATGAAGGGCTTTTAAATAAGTTATCGAGCTAGCTGGTTAAACCATCTCGCCGTGCCAGGCCATCATACCACCTACCATATTATGCACCGAAGGAAACCCCATTTGATCCATAGCACCAGCAGCGCTACCAGATCTACCACCACTTCTGCAAATCATATAGTAGTCTTTGTTCTTGTCTAGTTTTCCAATTTCTTGAATAAAATTAGGTTCAAACAAGTTAATATTTGTCGCTCCTTCAATCATCCCTTCTGCGCACTCTTCTGGAGATCGCACGTCGATTAATACTGCATTAGCATTTTCTTTCGCTACGCTTTCTAATTCCTGTGGTGTAATGTTCTTTACCATTTTACAATAAATTATTTCTTTTCGCTTGGACAAACAAAGTTTGTTTTTGGAATAGTTGTTTCTGCTAAGGCTTTATAGCCTCCTTCAATATTTGTTACGTTGTGTAATCCTCTAGATTTTAAAATTGACCCAAAAATTACTGAACGATAACCGCCTGCACAATGCGCGTAGTAGTCTTTGTTCGCATCAATTTTTTCCATGTTATTGTTGATGTAATCTAGCGGCACATTTTCGGCAGTTTCTAAGTGCTCAGCTTCGTACTCGCCTGGTTTTCTTACATCAAGTACGTCTAACTCTGGAGTATATGTTTTTTCAAATTCTGCTGTAGAAATTGTGGGCATACTATCGGTTTCTAGTCCCGCTGCAGACCACGCTTCTAATCCACCTTCTAAAAAACCAATGGTGTTATCGTATCCTACTCTAGATAGTCTGGTTACAATCTCTTCTTCTCTGTTTTTGTCAGCTACAATTAAAATTTCTTGCTTAATATCCGTAATAAGTGCACCTACCCAAGGAGCAAATCCGCCATCAATTCCGATAAAAATAGAACCCGGAATGTGTGCTTCTAAAAATTTACTTTGATGTCTAGTATCCAATATTAACGCCTCTGTACTTTCTGCTACAGATCTGAATGTTTTTGGATCGAAAGACTTTAACGCCTTTTCTTTTACCTCATCAAATGCAGCGTAACCAAATTTGTTCATCATTGCATTTTTAGGAAAGTATTGAGGTGGAGGAAGAATTCCAGTAGTTAGCTCTTTTACAAAATCTTCTTTAGATAATTTGGTGTCTAAACCATAGTTTACCTTCTTCTGATTACCTAAAGTATCCGTAGTTTCCTTACTTAAGTTTTTACCACAAGCACTACCCGCTCCATGACCAGGATACACAATTAAATCGTCTGGTAAGGGAAGGATTTTGTTGTGCAACGAATCGTATAAAAGTCCCGCTAAATCCTCTTTAGATAAATCTGACTTTACCGCTAAGTCTGGACGACCAACATCACCAATGAATAGTGTGTCACCTGAGAAAATTGAGTTCATCTCTCCATTTTCGTCTATCAACAAATACGTTGTTGACTCCATGGTGTGTCCAGGTGTGTGTAATACTCTAATGGTGATATCACCAATTTTAAACTCTTCGTTGTCTTTGGCTTCTATAATGTCGTAACTAGGCTTAGCTGTTGGACCAAAAACAATTTTAGCCCCTGTTTTTTGAGCTAAATCAATGTGGCCTGACACAAAATCTGCATGGAAATGTGTTTCAAAAACATATTTCAATTTTGCGTTGTTTGCATTTAGTTTATCAATGTATGGTTGTGGATCTCTTAATGGATCTATGATTGCTGCTTCGCCGTTTGACTCTATATAGTAAGCAGCTTCAGCTAAACAACCAGTATATATCTGTTCTACTTTCATGATGCTAATTTTAAATTTTACGATGCAAATGTAGCGTGCTTCATCTTTTGGGTTAGGTGATAATTGTCACGCCTTAACGTTTATTTAATCAGGTTTTGGATTGAAAAGGTGGGAAAAGGGAAAGGTTAAACTATCTTCCCAAACAAATCAAACTCCTCTGCATCAGTAATTTGTACTTGAGCAAAATCGCCAATGCGCGCAAATCCAACGTTATGATGAACCAGTACTTCATTATCTACCTCTGGAGAATCGTATTGAGTTCGGCCTACAAAATAGTCTCCTTCTGCTCTGTCAAAAAGCACCTTGTATTCGTTGCCAATTTTTTGTTGATTCAATTCTAGCGAAATACCACTCTGCAATGCCATTATATCATTTGCACGTTGCTGTTTAACCTCAGCCGGAATTTCATCTTTCAACGCATAGGCCAACGTATTCTCTTCGTGCGAATAAGTAAAACAACCCAATCGTTCAAATCTAGTTTTCTCTACCCACTCCAACATTTCTTGAAAATCTGCCTCTGTCTCGCCTGGAAAACCCGTAATTAAGGTAGTTCGCAATGCTATTTCTGGAACTTTTTGACGAATGGCATCTATTAATGCATCCGTTTTTTCGCGATTGATTCCGCGCTTCATTGCCTTTAACATGTTGGAACTCGCATGCTGCAAAGGCATATCTAAATAGTTAGCAATGTTGGGTCTGTTTTTCATTACATCCAAAATATCCATAGGAAATCCCGAAGGATAAGCGTATTGCAATCGAATCCATTCAATTCCTTCTACATCTGCCAAGCGGTCTAACAGCTCAGATAAATTTCGTTTTTTGTAAATATCTAAACCGTAGTAGGTTAAATCTTGTGCAATTAGAATAAGCTCTTTGGTTCCGTTTGCAGCTAGGTTCTTGGCGTTGTTTACCAATTGATCCATTGGAGTAGAGATGTGTTTGCCACGCATGAGCGGGATGGCACAAAACGCACAAGGACGATCACAGCCTTCAGCTATTTTAAAATAGGCGTAATGAGCAGGAGTGGTAAGCAACCGCTCCCCAACCAGTTCGTGTTTGTAATCTGCTTTTAAGGTTTTTAGAAGTCTTGGAAGTTCTCTGGTTCCAAACCAAGCATCAACTTCAGGAATTTCGTTGGCTAGCTCATCTTTGTAGCGCTCACTCAAACAACCCGTAACCATTACCTTATCTACCTCACCATTCTTTTTAGCGTCCGTCCAACTTAAAATGGAGTCGATAGATTCTTGTTTGGCGTTATCAATAAAGCCGCAAGTATTAATAATTACTGTAGCAGCTTCCTGCTCTTCGCTTTCGTGCGCTACGTCAAACTTATTGGCCTTAAGCTGACTCATCATTACCTCGGAATCAAAAATATTTTTGGAACAGCCGAGTGTAACTACGTTTACCTTGTTTTTCTTTAGGGTTTTTGTTTTCATAAGCGCTGCAAAAGTAGCAGGTATTATGCGCTTATGGTCTTTTTTACTGACTTGTTGAGTAAGTTGCTGTACTCTCGAATATAACGACTGTAAAAACGTTTGGAGTTGTAACCAGCAACCCACTGTATTCCGCGAATGGCGTTGGTTAAGAACAATTCATCTACTTCGTACAGTTCTTCCATACCTAGAGGTTTCTCTAGCACCTCTATATCTTGTTTTTGGAGCAGGTGAATAAGGTATGCCCTCATTACTCCGGGTAATCCACCAGACTCCACTGGAGTTGTGTACAATTGTGCCCCTTTTTGATAAAAGACATTAGAATAAATGGATTCTACTATCTCTTGTTGTTCGTTTATTACAAAAACCTCGTTCACTTTTTTATCTCGCGCAAAACGACCAGCTCCTATATAAAATGCAGCGTTTAAAGATTTGTATGGTTTTGAAAGAACCTTGGGTAACTCTTGTTTTTTGTAAACATCAACTAGCAATCCCTTGCGGTTTATTTCAAATTTTTCTTGCTCAATAGGTGTTAGCTCTGCAATCCACTCCACCTCGTCGGATTCTGGTATATACGCCCCTGCCCCTTTTCTAAAAACAGTTAAGCGGATTTTTCCATTAGATAATTCATTGGCTTCTGCAAGCTTTAATAAACTTCGCTCTAAAGCTGACCTTGAAAACGATTCATTTTTGATTAATCCTAATTCTTTAAATGCAAATTGCATTCTTTTTAAATGGACATCAAGTAAATGAATACTGCCTTCAATTAAACGAATAGACTCAAAGAATCCGTCGCCGTAATACATAGCTCTGTTCAAGCCGATTAAGGTACTTTCAGAAATAAGTTTTCCGTTATGTAACAACAATTTCATGCGCCAATCCAATCGATTATACTCAGTAAACTGGTGTTTGCTTCAATTAAAATTCCCTTTAAGCCTACTTTTTCCGCTGCAATAATATCTCTATTACTGTCTCCAATCATTAAACTTTTTTGCGGATTTACATTGTATAAGTGGATGGCTTTCTCAAGCATTAAACTGTCCGGTTTTCTACTAAGCGACTGAGAGAAATATGAATGATAAGGCGAATAAAATATATCCAATAAAGGCAGCTTATGAATTTTAAATGCTTCCGAGATTATTTGATTTAACTCTATTACATGCTCATGGGTATAAATTCCTTTAGCAATTCCACCTTGATTGGTAATGATAATGAATTCATATCCTTTTTGATTTATGGCTTGCAAGGCTTCGAAGAAACCTTCGGTAAAACGAAAATCCTCTTTTTTGTAGGTGTACTCGCCACGCTCAACGTTCACTACTCCATCTCTATCTAAAAAAACAACCTTGCGCATGGCTAAAAGATTTGATCAACAAAAACCAAAAACAATTTAGGTTCGAAAAGCAATGGAAGAACAAAGCCAAATATCGCTCCCCAATAATGTGCATCGTGCGCTACGTTATCATTCGAGCGCTTTTCCATGTACATTTCATAAGCAATGTATAATGGGCCAAAAACAAATGCTGGAATGCCAATAGGAATAAAAAACAAATAGATTTTACTCATTGGATTGAGCAAAATACTAGCGAATAAAATAGCGCCTACAGCACCTGAAGCCCCTACTGAATTGTAGTAATAGTTGTCTTTGTGCTTTAACAATGCTGGCAACGAAGCAAAGGCTACTCCTCCCAAATAAAGCACAATAAACATAAAGCTACCCTTAAGGCCAAAGTAGGCGTTAAAGTACCTTTCTACACTGGTACCAAAGCTCCACAACACAAACATATTTACAAACAAATGCATCCAGTCTCCGTGCACCAGTGCATGGCTTAACATTCGGTACCATTGTTTTTGGTGATGAGCAGCGTATGCATTAAACATCAATTTATCAAACCAGTTGCGATTGTTAAAACAGTTAATAGAAACCAGTGCCGTAATTGCAATTATGATAAGCGTAATGGACATAGGGCAAATGTAATTTTTGCATTGATTGACTTTGTGCTAAACCTTGTTTTTTCGCCAATTTTAAATTTTAACCTTTCATAGTAATTGACATCACACTTCTGTGTTGAAATTGACCTTATATTTGAGTAATACATTTTAAAGACTATGAAAAAATATTTTACAATCGCTCTACTTGCAGGTGCTTTAGTTAGCTATTCAATTGCGTCGGCATTAACTTGCATGAACTCAACCGATAATATTGCTGCTGTAGAGAAAGGGAAAAAAGAAAAGAAATCTAAAAAGAATAAGAAATCTGAAACAACTAAGAAAGGTTGTGAAAGTAAAGCCGGAGCTGGTGGCTGCTGCGCAGGTGCGAAGAAAACCAGTTAAATAATAATTGAATTTTTGTTTTGATAAATCCCTTTGAGTTTCGAGGGGATTTTTTTTTTAAAGGGAAGTTAACCATTGTGTCACTTCGAGTGTTTTGCGAAGAATGAGCAACATGTATCGAGAAATAGACAGAGGCTCTGTCATTCTCGATACAAATTTCTCCGAAATTCACTCGAACTGACAGTACCATTATTATTGGACAGTATAGCCTATAAAACAGATATTCATGAGTAACTATCACATAAAGCATCTTGAAGAGTACTACAGAGTTTACCGAAAATCAGTTACAGAACCAGAGAACTTTTGGTCAGAAATAGCTGAAGAACATTTTGTTTGGCGCAAGAAATGGGATAAAGTGCTGGAATGGGATTTTACCAAACCAGAGGTCTCTTGGTTTAAGGGCGCAAAGCTCAACATTACCGAAAATTGTATTGACCGTCATCTGTTTACGAAAAAGGATAAGACAGCCATTTTATTTGAACCAAACGCCCCAAAAGAAGAGGCACAGCACATTACCTATGGTGAACTATCGGAAAGGGTTAATAAATTCAGTAACGTACTGAAAGCCAACGGCATAAAAAAGGGCGATAGAGTTTGTATTTATCTTCCTATGATTCCGGAATTGGCTATTTCTGTGTTGGCTTGTGCGCGAATTGGCGCAATACATTCGGTGGTTTTTGCGGGGTTTTCAAGTACTGCTTTGGCTACCAGAATTAATGATGCTGAATGTAAAATGGTAATAACCTCAGATGGTTCTTATCGCGGAGCTAAAACCATTGATTTAAAGGGAATTGTTGACGAGGCTTTAAAAGATTGCCCGTGCGTAAAGACGGTTTTAGTAGCAAAGAGAATTGGGTCAGAAATAAGTATGCAAGGTGGTCGTGATAAATGGTTACAACCTTTACTAGATGAAGCAAGTATAGAATGTGTCCCAGTAATAATGGACTCCGAAGACCCGCTTTTTATTCTTTATACTTCTGGCTCTACGGGCATGCCAAAAGGTATGGTGCATTCAACAGGTGGTTATATGGTTTACTCAGCTTACACCTTTAAAAATGTTTTTAATTACTGCGATCCCGACGTGTATTGGTGTACTGCCGATATTGGATGGATAACGGGCCATAGTTACATTGTTTACGGTCCGCTATGCAATGGCGCAACTACCGTTATGTTTGAGGGCGTTCCCTCCTACCCAGATTTTGGACGGTTTTGGGAAATAGTTGAAAAGCACAAGGTGAATCAATTCTACACCGCTCCTACTGCCATTAGAGCCTTAGCTAAAGAAAGTTTGGAAAATGTAACTAAGCACGATTTAAGTTCTTTAAAAGTGCTGGGTACGGTTGGCGAACCTATCAACGAAGAAGCATGGCACTGGTACAACGATAACGTAGGTAAAGGTCAAGCACCGATTGTGGATACATGGTGGCAAACCGAAACGGGTGGAATAATGCTCTCACCTAGTCCTTACGTTACCCCAACAATTCCAACTTATGCAACCTTGCCATTGCCGGGAATTCAGCCTGCTTTAATGGACGAAAACAAAAACGAAATTGAAGGTAAACAGGTTACTGGTAGCCTTTGCATAAAATTCCCTTGGCCTTCAATGGCTAGAACCATTTGGGGAAATCACCATCGCTACAAAGACACCTATTTTTCGACATTTGAGAACAAATACTTTACAGGTGATGGCGCATTGCGAGATACAGTAGGTTATTATCGAATTACCGGAAGAGTTGACGATGTAATTATTGTCTCTGGCCATAACTTAGGAACCGCACCCATTGAGGATGCCATAAACGAACACCCTGCGGTTGCTGAGTCCGCCATTGTTGGTTTTCCGCACGATGTAAAAGGCAACGCACTGTATGGCTATGTTACTTTAAAGGAAACAGGTGAAGACCGCAATCACGATAACCTTAGAAAAGAGATAAATCAGATTATCACCGAGCACATTGGACCAATTGCAAAATTGGATAAAATTCAGTTTACTAACGGATTACCTAAAACGCGTTCTGGTAAAATTATGCGTCGAATTCTCAGAAAAATTGCTTCGAAAGACACTTCCAATTTGGGGGATACTTCTACTCTATTGAATCCAGAATGTGTTCAAGAAATTATGGATAATGCCCTGGTGTGACCTAAAGGTATTTACTCCTTAACTCCGTAGCACAAATCGCCTGCATCGCCTAACCCAGGCACAATGTACGATTGCTCGTTGAGAATTGGATCAACCGCAGCGATATACAAAGTGGTGTTTTCAGGGAAATTTTGCTCAACGAACTGTAAACCTTGCTCGCTACCAATTACAGACAAAATCACTACCTGCTTTGGAGTGCCATGTTTTAAAAGCACTTGATAAGCTAACAACATAGAGTTGCCGGTAGCGAGCATAGGGTCGCAAAGCAAAAGGGTTTTTCCTTCAAGATTTGGTGCAGCATTGTACTCCACCTTAAAGTCTAAACTTCCATCGGGATTTTCAATTCGATAGGCTGAAACAAAAGCATTTTCGGCTTTATCAAAAACATCTAAAACTCCATTATGCAAAGGCATTCCAGCTCTAAGCACCGAAGCAACAACCACTTTATCATTTATAAGGTTTTCTTTTGCTACTGCAAGTGGAGTTTGAACCTCGTTAGATAAGTATTCAAATTCTTGAGAAGCTTCGTAGGCTAAAAACCAACCAATTCGGTTAATGTTTTTTCTGAACCGCATGGCATCCTTTTGAATAGTTACATCGCGTAGCTCAGCTAAAAAGCTGTTTACTACCGTGTTTTTTCGATTCAGAATAAGCGTTTTCATACTACTCTATTAAACCTCGACCAGTTTTATTGATTCGGCCTTCGCCTTTCCATTTTGCGACAATCTTATCGAGCACTCCGTTAATAAAACCTTTACTTCTTGGTGTGCTGAAGTTCTTGCTTAAATCGATGTATTCGTTCATGGAAACCTTTACCGGAATATTTGAAAAATGCTCAAACTCACACAAAGCCATTTTCATCAAGATAATGTCCAATTGTGCTAATCGATCTACATCCCAATTCTTAGTTTGCTTTTCAATTAGGCTGGCATATTCTTTATCAAAGCGAAGCGATTTACGCAACAGCTCTTTCATGAATTTGGTGTCCTCTTCTTGGTCTTTAAACAAATCTGCCAAAACATGATCGTTAACCGTATGACGGTCTTTCAGCTTTTGGAAAGTTTTAATAATTGAAATATGTACTACCTCTAAATCAATTGCCCAGTACATATTTTGCTCTTCAATCAACTGATCAAAAACCTCGTTATCTACAAAAAAGCGCTCGTACATTTTAAGCAAAAATTCCTTGTCTTTTTTGAACGTATCTTCTTCCTTTTCCATGTAGGTTTTGTAAATAGCGCTGGCTTCAATTTGTCTAAAAAGCTTTCTAACGTTGTCGGAATCTAAATCCCAGGAAAGTTTTCTAGTTTCAATCCCTCTGCGATATTCAAAGTTGTCCGAAATTTTTTGGAACGCTTTATTCTCAACAAAATGAAGGTTTGGGTTCAAATCTTCATCGGTAGCAAGAATCTTTTCTTTTTTAGTTTCAATAAGATTTTGAGCAGAAGTAAAAACCTCCTCAACCAACAAAAGCATACTCAAGTACAAATCGTAAACTTGTTTAATGCTCTTGTCTAGCTCGCGTTCAGCTTTTGGCAAATCGTCTAAACCTTGTTGATTCCAAGCGTAAAGTGCTTGCAGTACTTTTACCCTAAGGTATCGTCTGTTCAGCATATCTGTTGTTACCTTTTTTTAGAGTACTTTATTAATGTTTCCAATGGCTGCTATGCGTTGCTCCGCCATTTCATTTGCTGCTTTGAAAGTAGGAATATTGTTTTCCTCCGCTCTATTCAAAATATTTAAAGTGGTGTTATAAATCTCCTCTGTTTTAGCCATAGCCCTGTCTCGGTTATAGCCTTCAAGTTCTGAATAGCAATTGATAAGTCCACCAGCATTAATTAAAAAATCAGGAGCGTAAATCATCCCTTTGTCTAAAACAGCTTGCCCGTGCTTTTCCTCGTTTGCTAACTGATTATTAGCTGCACCAGCAATGATGCTACATTTTAATTGCGCAAGAGTTTCGTCGTTGATTGTAGCACCTAGAGCACATGGAGCATATATATCCATAGCTTCTGAATAGATTCCATTTGGATCAACTACATCAACACCATTAAACTTATTAGCCACCTCATCCAATTTATCTTGGAAAATATCAGAAACGCCAACTTTAGCACCTTCTTTTACCAAATAACCAATAAGATATTGCCCTACATGTCCAGCACCTTGAACTATAACGCGTTTTCCACTCAAATTATCTGAACCAAACATCTTTTTAGCCGATGCTTTCATGCCCATATAAACGCCATAAGCCGTAACTGGAGATGGGTCTCCTCCGCCGCCAAGCGATTCTGGAATACCTACAACGTGATCTGTTTCATCGTGAATGTACTCCATGTCTAACGGCGACATTCCAACATCTTCCGCTGTAATGTATTTGCCGTCAAGGCTATCCACAAACTTTCCAAAACGACGCATAAGCGCCTCGTTCTTTTGGGTTCTTGAATTGCCAATAATTACCGCTTTACCACCACCAAGGTTAAGTCCGCTAATAGCAGCTTTATAAGACATTCCCCTAGAAAGTCGTAACACATCATTTATCGCCTCGGCTTCGGTAGCATAATTCCACATTCTAGTTCCGCCTAAAGCAGGCCCTAATGTAGTATCGTGAATTGCTATAATTGCTGCAAGTCCAGTAGCTTTATCGGTGCAAAAAACTACTTGTTCGTGTTCCTTGAGCATCATGTGCTCAATTACACTCGATTGAATGGGGGAATTACTCATTTCTAATAACTTTTAACTGAATACAGCCAACTTGTCTGCATACATTTGCCGCTCGTTTGGGCGGCAACAAAAGTAGTTATTTTACCTCCCCTTAGCAGCGAAAATTAGCGTACATGAAGGCACTTTTTTCACTAAACAAATACTTCTGGAAATACCGTTGGAGGTTATTTCTAGGCATTTTGTTTGTGTCTATTTCAAAGCTGTTTTCAATATATCCAGTACAAGTAATTCGTAAAGCCTTTGATACTGTTTTAGAAGCTACAGACACAACTTCATTAGCTAGTTTAAATCAGGATACTGTATTTTACGAAAACTTATATGAGCAGCTTTTGATTTATGGAGGATTAGTAATTGGATTTGCAATTTTAAACGGCTTTTTCTTGTTCATGACCAGAATGACCATTATTGTAAAGTCTCGCTTAATTGAATACGACATGAAAAACGAGATTTTTCAGCAGTATCAAAACTTGGAGCTTGGCTTTTACCGCAAAAACAATACAGGCGATTTAATGAACCGCATAAGCGACGACGTAAGCAAAGTACGCATGTATTTCGGCCCAGCGATTATGTACACCATAAACTTGTTTGTGTTGTTTACTATGGTGATTTCTGCTATGTTGAACGTAAATGTAGAACTTACCATTTATGTACTCACCCCTCTGCCCTTGTTAAGTATTGGCATTTATTACGTAAGCAATATCATCAACAAAAAAAGTGAGATAATTCAACGACAACTTTCCGCCTTGAGCACGTTTGTGCAAGAAGCCCTCTCGGGAATTAGAGTGATAAAAGCCTACAATCAGCAAGCGGATAAAGAATCCTTTTTTGCCACCGAATTAGGCGATTACCGCGACAAAAACCTAGATTTGGTTCGAGTAAACGCCATCTTCTTACCCTTAATGACTTTACTGATTGGTTTGAGTACAATTCTTACCGTGTTTATTGGTGGTAAACTAGCCATTGAAGGAAAAATTAGCATGGGTAATATTGCCGAGTTTGTGATTTACGTAAACATGCTTACTTGGCCAGTTGCTAGTTTGGGTTGGGTTACCTCATTGGTGCAGCGCGCAGCTGCTTC
>CBFICO010000061.1:0-14337 GCA_965661115.1 Salibacteraceae bacterium | reverse complement strand
ATGGAGTGTAAATCTGAAATGAGCACGCTAAGGTAGGTTTTCCTAAAATCAATTCAAAAGCTTGATTTTAATTTGATTCTAAACTGTTTACAAGCAATTATCTAACTAACTAATCTTTTGTTGCAATTCCTTAAAATCTCCATTAAATCTATAAAATGAGTTGATATTTGCCGCCGAATTGGCAAAATGAAATCTCAGCGTTTTTTCTACCTTATTTTAAGTATCGTTTTTACTATGCCGATGCTCGGTATTAGCCAAACTACGATTACTGGAAACATTGTCGATAAAGCGAGTGGTTCTCCTGTTCCATTTGCCACTGCAGCCGTAATTTCTAACGAAAACCAAAAGCCAATAACAGGCACTACGACCGATATTGAAGGTAACTTTAAACTAGAAACTGAATCTACCAATTTCCGAATTGAAATCAGTTTTATGGGGTACGAAAAAGTATCAATTACCGAAATCAGCCCAAAAAACGGCAAGGTAAACCTTGGCAAAATTGAACTTACCCCAGTAGCCCAAGATTTGGATGCTTTTACCGTTCAAGAAAATAGATCTACCGTAGAGTTTAAACTGGATAGACGAGTATTTAACATTGGCGACGACATAAGCAGCAGAGGATTAGGCGCTTTGGACGTTCTGAATAACGTTCCGTCCGTTAATGTGGATATTGAAGGAAATATAAGTTTGAGAGGAAACACAGGTGTGCAAATCCTAATTGATGGTAAGCCCTCTGTGCTTTCTGACGAAGGTGCAAACGCCCTTGCCAGCATCTCTTCTGATATGATTGAGCGGATTGAAGTAATTACCAACCCCTCTGCCCAATATGCGGCTGAAGGTAGCTCTGGAATCATAAACATCGTACTAAAAAAAGAAGAGAAAAAAGGCTTTAACGGATCAGGTTCAGTGAATGTTGGCTACCCTGCCAATAACAGCGTCGGCATCAGCTTAAACCGCCGTACCGAAAAATTCAATCTGTTTACCCAAATGGGGGCTGGATATCGCTCTTTGCCTTCTTATCGAGAAGGAGTGAATTACAATAAAATCAACGGCTCCAAAGTAATTACGGATGGGATAGAATATCGAAACGAACGCTTTTACAACATTACATTAGGAACAGATTATCACCTGAACAAATACAACGTAATTACGCTATCTGGCCGCTATGCTTTTGAAGATGAAGAACAACCTTCTGAAACTAAAACCAGTTTGTTTGACGCCAGCGGTAAGCTGGTTTCTGAGTACAATCGTAAGGAAACTACTACAGCCGAAAATCCAAAATACCGATACGATTTACAATACGAAAAGAAGTTTAAAAACAACAAGGAACATACGTTGCAATTGAGCACCTTGGGTAAATTTTTTGGTAAAGATCAGCGATCTGAATTTCAGAATGAATTAACCGATGGAATTGCCGCCGACCCAAATCAGCGAACTGAAACGCACTTTTTTCAGCAAGACTTTATTTTTAAAGCTGACTATAAAAATCCACTTACAGAAAAAGTTACTATTGAAACTGGAGGCTTGTACGAAATTAACGATGTTGGAAACGAGTTTGCTGTGGCAAACGATAGCAATGGTTCATTCATAAACGATCCTAACTTGACTAACAATTTTGAATTCGACCAAAAGGTTTTAGGCCTTTATGGAACAGGTGCTTTTGAAGGCAAAAAATGGGGAGTTAAATTAGGGTTACGAGTAGAGAACACCGATTTAGTTACCTCGCTTGAAACCACAAATCAAGGCAATAATCAGAACTACACCAACTTCTTCCCTACGCTGCACACGTCTTATAAGTTGAGTAAAATGATTTCCTTCCAGGTAGGTTATTCTAGAAGAATTTACCGACCGCGTTTATGGGATTTGAACCCTTTCTTTAACATCAGAAACATCTATAACATCAGAAGAGGAAACCCACTACTCCAACCCGAATATGCCGACTCTTATGAGGCTACAGCCATTTTCATTTTTAAGAAACTATCGCTAAACATCAGTATTTACAACCTGTACACCACCAACGTAATTGAACGCGTTTCGATATTTGAGAACAATGCCAATGTAACGCAACCCGAAAACATTGGTCAACGAAACAAAACAGGATTGGAAGTAAACGGAAAATACAAAGTAGCTAAGTGGTTTAGTATTAATGGCGATTTTAACTACGGTTATTTTATCCGACAAGGAGATTATTTGGGTCAAAACTTCGATTTTACAGGCGACCAATGGTCCACACAAATGACAACTAAGTTTAAGCTTCCCAAAAAGATCGCCCTAGAACTCACTGGTGATTATCAATCTAGTGTACTAACCGTACAAGGAAAACGTTCTGGTTTTGCAGTGTTAGACATTGGCGTACGTAAAAAATTCGGTGAAGGAAAAACGGTAATTAGCGCTGGAGTGCGCGACGTGTTTGCCTCTCGCATAAGAGAGAACTATATAAGCCAACCCAACTTTTACCTCTATAGTTTTTCTAACCGCGGAAGATTTTTTGTGCTTAGCCTAAGTCATAGTTTTGGTAAAGGTGAAGCTATGCGCTACACGGGTGGCAAAAGGCACTAGGCAATCCTTTGTTCTTTACATTTGAAGAAGATTTAAATAACTCTTAATCAACTTACTGATTAACAATACATTAAACAAACAATAAAAGAGGCTAATAACACAAGTGTCATTAGCCAAACGTTATATGCAAGCAAAAAAACAAGATATGAATGAAATAGAATATATTGAAGATGAGATTTCCGAATTAAGAAATCAATTAAAAAACCATAAGCTTTACAAAAATTTGGCAAGTATTAACGACATAAAAATTTTTATGGAAAGTCACGTATTTGCAGTTTGGGATTTTATGTCACTCTTAAAAAAGCTTCAAATAAATTTCACTAATGTTCAAACACCTTGGATACCACCCAAAAACCCTATACTTTCAAGATTTATAAACGAAATTGTTCACGGAGAAGAAAGTGATATTAATGAATTAGGAAAACCGAAAAGCCATTTCGAAATGTATTTGGATGCAATGCTACAAGTAAATGCAAATACCAATGAAATCAAGAATTTTATTAAGCTCATTGAATTAGGCAATTCGGTTGAATATTCTCTAAATGAAGTTAATATTGATAAAAGAGTCGCTGATTTTGTAAAATTTTCATTTTCAATTATTGAGGCAAATAAGCCCCACCTTGTAGCTTCTGCATTTACTTTTGGTAGGGAAGATGTTATTCCTGATATGTTTATTGAAATACTTGAAAATTCCGATTCTGAAAACAAACTTTACAGTAAAATAAATTATTATCTCGAACGTCATATTGAACTTGATGGAGATGAACACGGGCCATTATCCCTAGAGATGATAAAGGAATTATGTAAAGATGACAAACAAAAATGGAACGAAACATTATTTGTAGCAAAACAATCATTAGAAAAACGAATTGAGCTTTGGAATGCTATTACAGATTTAATTCAACGTGAAAAGCCAGCATATAACAATGTAAATAAAAAATAGGCGGATTAGTAGAAAAACTAAGCGTTTTGGCTCGTTTGTAAGTTTGTAATTAACTGAAAGTGAAGTGTATCAAAACTGCCTACTTTTCATATACAGACCGTTGCATATAACTGATTTCCTCTTATCCATCATTTTTAACTTAGCACCATGAGCAACACACAATTCGGAACCTTTGAAGACCTGCTGGCAATAGCTAGTAGCGACTTCCACCCAATTCTAAACAGGTTAAAAGAAATAATATTAAGCGTTGATCCTGATACTTGTGAGGTGGTTCGAATTGGCGAAAAAGCTGCAACCTACGGCGTGGGGTCTAAAAAAATGAGTGAAGGCTATGTTTACCTCATGCCGCACAAAAAATGGATAAACTTGGGTTTTTACAAAGGAGCCTTATTAGAGGATAATAACAATTTATTAGAAGGAACAGGAAAAAGTCTGCGCCATATTAAAATACATTCGCTTGAGAATGCTAATCGTAAAGAAATACGAGAATTAATTGAGCTTGCAATTGCTGAACGAAAAACTGCATTAAACAAATAACAAAACATTAGTTCTAATGAATCTAAACATATTTGCTTCGTCTGTTCTTGCAGTTACTCTATTTGCCTTCGTCCCTCATCAAGAAAAAAGCTATGCAGTGCATTACAAAGGCGCACTCAAAAACATGATGCACAAAGGTGATATTTCAGCAAAAGCTGATGTAAAAGACCTGGAACAGACTGAACACTTGTACGCACTAGGTGCCGTTGCGGGACTAAAAGGTGAAATCTTAATTCTGGATAGTAAACCTTTTATTTCGTACTCAAAAGATAACCAAGTTCAAATTAGCAACTCGTTTGATTATAAGGCTAGCTTATTGGTCTATTCTAGCGTTAAGGAGTGGGATGCTTTTCCTATCCCAGATAAAATATCGACTTATGAAGACCTAGAAGCTTTTGTGCAGAAAACGGCTAAAAAAAATGGTATTGATACCAATGAACCTTTCCCTTTTAAGTTAAGCGGGCAAGCTGCAACCATCAACTGGCACGTAATAAATTGGAAGGAAGGTGACACTGAACATTCGCACGAAAAACACATAACCTCAGGACCTCACGGAAGTCTAGAAAATGTAGCTATTGATGTTTTGGGATTTTACTCCAATAGTCACCACGCTATTTTTACGCATCATACTACCAATATGCATTTGCACATAAAAACCAAGGACAATAAAATCGCTGGCCATTTAGATGGAATAGAACTTGGGAATGAAATGACTTTGTATTTGCCCTCGGCTGGTAGCGAGTAATCATTTTAAAATTCAATTCAATAAACCAGTTAATTTAATATTTAAATTCCGTAAAACACGGAACGTAAACTACGGAACGATTAAACTATTAAAACCAATATTTCAGCTGCTACACAGCTGAGTATTCCACACGATGCAATCGTGCGGGAGCGGGGGTAATTAACTAAATCCACAGTTACTTAAATGGAGCCTTTGTTTGGGGAATTTCTTGATTGATAAGATTATATAATTCAATACCCTTGTACAAGTTTCCTCCGCTACAGACATATCCGTTATCTGGAAGACATAGCTCCTTTTTTATTTCTCCATCAACGTAAAAATCCAGTACCATCCTGATATCACATTCTTCCTTTTTCATTACAAAAGTCAATTCTACTAAAGACAAACTTTTCAGCAAAGCTTGAATGACCTTGTCGTCTTTGATAACGAACTTATCATTTCTACCATTATTATAATCTTTAACATCAAGGCAACTCAATCTACGCCTTGTTTTAAGATTCCAGCTCAGATAAGAAACTACAACGCTATCAACCGCATGCTCACTTGATTTTTCGACATTTGAGATACTAGTTGCAATCCGAAAGCTCAATAAAACAGGTAGTACAAAACCAATAACTACCAAATAAAAACTATAATTACCTCTCACCTTCACTCTTGGGTTTTGCTTGACCAAGCCCCCCGCGCGTGCGCGAATCCTTTCGCGTTCAATCATCTTAAAATATTAAACCACCTCCTTAAAAGCTCCCTTACTCTTTCTAATATCTACAGAAACTACTTTGTACTCTGGACACATTGCCTCAGAATCGTGTACATCAGAAGTTAGGTTATTGAGCATAATTTCTGGGAAATGGAAGGTAGAGCTCAACACGCCCGGCTTCACATCAGTAGATACTTTGGCCTTAACATCAGCTTTACCTCTATCCGAAATAATGCAAACCATATCGCCATGCTTTATTCCTTTTGCTTCAGCATCGGCAGGATTAATTACCAAATAATCTTCTCCTAAAATTTCAACGTTGCCTGTGCGGCGCGTCATTGCTCCGCAATTGTATTGTTCGAGCTCACGAACCGTGGTTAAAATGTAAGGGAATTCTTTTCCGAAAGCTTCCACCTCTTCTGACTCCCTCCAATCAAACGCTTTGAATTTTCCTTTGCCAATTTTAAACTCTTCGGTATGCAAAATCTGCGTATCCGAACCGTCTTCTTTAACTGGCCATTGCTTTCCGTTATCGCCAAGTTCATCCCACTTAACGCCTTTAAAAAACGGTACTATTTGAGAGATTTCTTCCAGCATAGTTTTAGCATCGTAATCGGACTGTTTGTAACCCATTCGATTCATAACATCAATGATTATCTGCCCATCAATCTTTGAGTTACCAACTGGTGGAACCACTTGCTGCACGCGCTGAATTCTTCTTTCACCATTGGTAAATGTTCCGTCTTTTTCTAAGAAAGAAGCTCCTGGTAAAACCACATCGGCAAGCAAGGCGGTTTCTGTCATAAACAGCTCCTGAACGATAAATAAATCAAGATTCTTTAACGCCTTAACCACCTTCTGGGTATTTGGATCGGTTTGAGCAACATCCTCACCCATAATCCAAGCAGCTTTCAATTTACCATCGATTGCCGCGTCAAACATTTGGGGAATTTTTAAACCTTCGCCAAGTGGTACATCAACGCCATAAAATTTAGAATATTGACCAATAATTTCTGGATTGTTTACATCCATATAACCAGCACCTTGATGCGGCTGCACACCCATATCAGCAGCTCCTTGAACGTTGTTTTGACCGCGAAGTGGATTCACGCCTACTCCTCTTCTACCAATGTTTCCGGTAATCATAGCCAATTGAGCAATTAGCATAACGGTAAACGTTCCTTGCGAGTGTTCGGTAACTCCCAATCCGTGGAAAGACATGGCATTACCTGCTTTTGCATAGGCTGTGGCTGCAGCTTTCACCAAGTTTCTATCCACTCCAGAAACCTCTTCCAATTTGTCAATATCTAAACGATGGATACTTGCAACAAAATCTTCGTAGCCTTCGGTTCTAGACTGAATAAACTAGTTGTTTGCCAATCCTTCCATAACAATGTAGTACAGCATCATATTCAATACTGCAACGTTGGTTCCCGGACGTAATTGCAGATGGAAATCTGCGTATTTAGCAATTTCTGTTTTGTACGGATCAATTACAATTAGCCCTGTATTTTTCATGGCCGCTTGCTTAATCTTAGCTCCCGTAACCGGGTGTGCTTTGGTTGGATTTGCACCAATCACCATCATCATATTGGTGTGCTTGATATCCTCTATAGAATTAGTCGCAGCACCCGTTCCGTAGGTTCTTTGCATGCCTAGTGCCGTTGGAGAATGACAAACTCTGGCACAACCGTCAATATTATTTGTTCCGATAACTGCGCGAATAAACTTCTGCATCAGGTAGTTCTCTTCGTTGGTACATCTAGAAGATGAAATGCCTGCAATAGCATCCGGTCCGTGTTCTTCTTTGATTTTAGTGAGTTTATCTACAATAAAATCGTAGGTCTCTTCCCAGGTAGCTTTTTCAAGTTTGCCGTTTTTCTTAATCATTGGGTCGCGCAAACGCTCTGGGTGATCGTAAAATTTAAAAGCGTAACGCCCTTTCAAACAAGTATGCCCTTGGTTTACCTCAGCATCGTAAGGCGCCTGAATACTCAAGATTTCACCGCTTTTGGTTGAAACCTCAAGGTTACATCCAACTCCACAATAAGTACAGACTGTCCGTGTGGTTTCTGTAGCTTTAATTGCCTTTGATTGGAATACATCCGATATTGCAGACGTAGGACAAGCCTGAGCACAAGCTCCACAACTCACACAATCCGATTCTTTGAAGGATTGATCCATTCCTTTTACGATTCGATTATCGAATCCACGCCCCGCCATACTCAACACAAACTGTCCTTGAACTTCATCACAGGCACGTACACAGCGGTAGCAGTTTATGCACTTGGATAAATCACTGGTCATGTAAGGGTGACTCAAATCTTTTTCGCAGTCGGTATGCGTTTCTCCTTCAGGATAGCGTACATCTCTTATTCCTACTTGAGCCGCAACAGTTTGCAATTCGCAATTACCATTTACCTCGCAGGTCAAACAATCTAATGGGTGATCGGTAAGCACCAACTCTACAATGTTTTTACGCAAGCGCTGCAATTTTTCGGTGCTGGTATAAATCCAGTATCCTTCAACCAACGGAGTATGACACGAGGCAACTGTTTTTGCCTTTCCGTGCTTTTCTAGAGCTACTTCAACACTACAAACTCGGCAAGAACCAAATGGATCCAAATTAGGCGCATCGCAAAGCGTGGGCACCAATTCGTCGGTAGTATTTCTTCTAACAAAATTGAGAATAGTCTCTCCGTCTTTCATTTCAAACGGTTCGTCGTCGATGTATGCTAATTTTACTTTAACCTGACCATTTAACTGACCATTTTCGCTCACCGATACGTTTGTTTTTGCAGTTTGTGTACTCATAATCAACCTTGTTTTAGATAAAATATTCGTTTAGTTCTTTCTCAAAATATTGCAGTGCATTCTTTACGCCCAATGGCAAGCCGCCGCCCAATGCACACAGCGATCCATCTTCCATAGTTTCTAATAAATCGTCCATCAATTGACGGTCGATTTTATAGTTGCCATCTTCTTGAACTTTGGTTAGCAGCTCCCAACCACGCTTGGCTCCTAACCTGCACGGGAAACACTTTCCACAAGATTCAACTGAAGTAAATTCAAATAAATGCTCTAAGTATTTAACCATGGGAAAATCTTCTGGAATACTCAATATTCCTGCGTGCCCCAGCAGAAATCCATTCTCTGCAAACGATTCAAAATCTAAGGTTAAGTCGTTGAATTTTGAAGCGGGAACAATTCCTCCCAACGGTCCACCAATATGCAATGCTTTTACTGGCGAATTAAATCCTTGACCCAATTCGTTTATCACTTCAGAAAGTGGGGTACCCATTTCTACCTCGTACATTCCCGGACGGTTAAAAAAGCTATCTAAGCATACTAATTTAGTTCCTGTTGAACGACCTCTTCCGCGTTTTGCGTACGCTTCACCACCCTCCGACACAATATAATGTACAGAAGCAAAAGTTTCCACATTGTTCACTAGCGTAGGGAAATTAAACAATCCTTTTTGAGCCGGAAATGGAGGTCGAACACGAACCTCAGGGCGTTGACCTTCAATGGATGATAACAAAGCTGTTTCTTCTCCACACACGTATGCCCCAGCTGCTTTAATAATCTTAAAATCGAAATTAAAACCACTACCAAAAATGTTATCTCCTAAATAGCCTTTGTCTCTAAGTTCCGCTATTTCAGCTTCGCAAATTCTTACCGACTCTGGATATTCCGCTCTGATATACAATACGCCTCTATCAGCTCCGGCAATAAACCCGGCCATCATCATTCCAAATAAAACCGAGTGCGGTTGCACCTCTAATAAATATCTATCAGAATAGGCTCCTGGGTCACCTTCATCAGCATTACAAACGATAAACTTTTGTTTACCTCTAGCGTTTTTTACAGCCTCCAGCTTATAGCTTTTTGGGAATCCTGCTCCACCTCTACCTCTTAATCCAGAAGATTTGTATTGCTGTAGCAACTCATCTGGTGACTGTCTTAAAGCAGCTAAAAACGGTTTGTAGTATTCGTCGATTCCCGAAAAAGGAAGCGTTAAAATAGGCTCAGCGCAATTTGTGCCAACGTGATAATTATCTAATGCCGGTTTTTTGTTTTTGATAATTTCTCCAATTTCCTCAGAAGATTTAGCAGAGTAATTGTTGCCTTCGTAATTAAAAGCGGCATTTTCATGGCATCTGCCTAAACAGCACATATGTCCAATTTCATCTGCATTAAAATGCTTCGATAAATCATCTACCAATTTATCTTGCGTGCCAGCGCACATACAAGCTGAGCCGTTGCACACATACACTTTTTTGCCTTTGTTTTCTTCTTTTAAAAAATCGTAAAACGAAGCGGCGCCATAGGTATTTGCCGTTCCTACTAGAAACTCTTTTGCTAACTCATTTAGCTTTTCTGGTTCAACTGTTCCCGAATCTTCGGCAGCCGTTACATAGTTTTCAAAAAGGTTATCACTTAGTCCTTTTCTACCCGATAGGTAACTGAGATTATCTGACATGAGGAATGTTTTAGTGCATTTTCAGTAAAATTAACTTTTTTCATCACTTTTCAATAAACCATTTCTGATTTAGAAATCATCTAAAAAACAGAACCACATAAATATCTTTGCTACCTATGAAAAGAACATTGAACACACTCCTAGGAATAGCAATTTTTCAGCTGATATTTTTAAGCTGTAACGATGAGCCAAAAGTTGAAGAGACGCAAAAACGATCAACCGAACAGGTAAAAGAAGAATTAAAAGACGTGACTAAGGTTATTGATAACCGTTTCCCAAACGAACGAAGTGAACTGGCAATATTGATGCGCAGTATGTACGAAGATTTAGTTGCTGAAAAAGAATTGCTATCTAAAGGTGAAAATTCTGAGGTAAAATGGATGGAGAAATATGGCAATTTGGTAGAAGCCACCCCTACCGACAAAAAACATACTGGACCCGACTTTGAAGCATTTGGAAAATCTTTTCTCGTGACGCTAAAAGCATACGAACAGGCAGAAAAAGAAAACAACATTCAGCTATACAATAATGTAATTATCAGTTGCATGAGTTGCCACCAAAAGCACTGCCCTGGACCAATGGCTGCCATCAGAAAACTACCGCTAAACTAGTATGCGCGCTGTCATTCAACGTGTTTCAGAAGCTTCGGTCAAGGTTGATGACCAGTTGATTTCAGTAATAAAACTGGGTTTTTTGGTTTTATTAGGTGTAGAGGAAGACGATTCAGAAGAAGACGTAAAATGGCTTTCAAAAAAGTTAGTGAGCTTGCGCATTTTTTCAGATGAAAACCAAAACATGAATTTGTCTCTAGAAGATGTAAAAGGCGACATTTTATTGGTTTCTCAATTTACCTTACACGCCAAAACCAAAAAAGGAAACAGGCCTTCTTTTATCAAAGCAGCGCGACCTGAAAAAGCCGAAGATTTATACCTAAAAACCAAAAACGAACTGGAATCATTACTCAACAAACCGTTGCAGACTGGAGAGTTTGGCGCTATGATGAAGGTTTCATTGGAAAACGATGGGCCGGTAACCATTTTTATAGACACAAAAAACAAAGAGTAGTGTTATTTAACTCAGTTGAATTTCTATTCTTTTTCCCTGCGGTAATTGTAGCATACTACCTTACCCCATATACCTGGCGATGGTTATTGCTTATAGCTGCGAGCTACATTTTTTATGGGTCTTGGAAGGTTGAGTTTTTAAGCTTGATAGCGCTTTCAACGGTAGTAGATTTTTACGTAGGAAAAAAAATTAGCACTTCCAATAATGAACAAAAGCGGTGGAAATTATTGTTGGTCAGTTTGGCTTGTAATTTAGGACTACTCGGCATCTTTAAATATGGCGCTTTCTTTTGCGAAATGGCACTTATTCCAATCCCTATTTCAGAATGGAGAAAAGGCCAAATAATTTCCTTTCTCACTTTCGATTTACCCGTAGGAATTTCCTTTTACACGTTTCAAACTATGGGTTATACCATAGATGTTTTTAAAGGAAAAATTAAACCTGAAAAGCACCTCGGAAAATTTGCATTGTACGTAAGTTATTTCCCGCAGCTTGTTGCTGGGCCAATAGAACGATTTGCTCATTTGCAACCTCAGCTTTTATCCAAACAGGCATTCAATTACCAAAATCTAACGCATGGATTTAGATTAATGCTTTACGGATTTTTCATTAAAATGGTAATTGCAGACAACATCGTATTGCTGGTAGATCCGGTGTTTAATGCACCTCTAGAATACAACGCTGTTACTCGGTGGTCTGCAATTTTCGGATTTGGCTGGCAGATTTATGCCGACTTTTATGGCTATTCACTTTTAGCCATTGGCGCCGCGCGGTGCATGGGTATTGAACTCATGGACAACTTTAGACTACCTTATTTTGCTACTAGTATTCAAGATTTTTGGCGACGTTGGCACATTAGCCTATCTACTTGGTTTAAAGACTATGTATTTATTCCGTTAGGAGGAAGCAAAGTGAACCGACTAATGTGGTTTAGAAACATTATGATCGTGTTTATCCTAAGTGGATTCTGGCACGGTGCTCATTACACTTTTTTAATTTGGGGAGCTATTCACGGAGGAGTTTATGTTTTGGAGCAACAGTTTTCAGCCATGAAGGTGCCGCGAGTTTTTGCATGGATATCAACCTACTTCGTAGTATCCGTGGCATGGGTATTCTTTAGGGCTAGCGACATTACAAATGCCTCGGAAATGCTTAACTACACTCAAGTTACAAACCCTAAAACATTAGAATTACCATTGTACATTTTTGTGTCATTTGGCCTATTCCTAGTTTTAGAATATTTCTTTAAAAAAGGAATTCAAAAACGAATGAGTGAATTAAACTTCTATATACGCTGGACGATATACTGTGCTCTGATTGTGTTTATCCTATTCTATTCCGGAACCACTCAACAACCCTTTATTTATTTTCAATTTTAAATGAATAGCTCAAAAAAAATAGCACTCAGAGTTATAATACTGGCAGGTATTCTTGGAATTAGTTCACTGGTTTACGATCGTTATTTTTATCAAGATTTTTTAGAAAAAGAAGGGCTTCTACTCTACAGGTTAAATCGATCTTTAAATGCCGATTATTTGTTTTTCTCTGCTAGCAGCGATTACACGTTCGACCCTGTAAACGATACCGATACCACACGTGTTAGTATTCTTACAATGAACTTTTGCAACAAAAGCATTAAATCTATTGCTGATGGTGCACATCATGTGGGTGTTTTTAAAGAATTAACTAAACATATACCCGAAAATTCTATTGAAGGAATAATTGTAGCTATGAACCTAAGAAGTTTTAGTCCGGGATGGTTGACCGATGAAAATGAGAATGCATTGCAAAAATTTAGCGCGGTTTATAAGCCCTTACCCCCCTTAATTTCCCGACTAAATGTTGCTTTAAATAATTACGATCAATACACGAAACATGAGTTAAAGAAGAAACAAACTTCATATTTTGACAGTTGGAAACTCCCTTACTCTGAACCTAAAAACAGCATTACCAATTGGTGTGCGGTTGAAAAATATGGCGATTGGAAAAACCCAAAACGGCAGTTGGCCGACCATTACATAAAAAACTACGCCTTTGTAATTAATGACCGACATCAGAGAATTCAAGAATTTGATGAAGTAGTGCAACTTGCGAAGTCAAAAAAACTGAATCTCATCTTTCATATTTTACCCGAAAACACTGACGAAGCCGACTCCTTAATTGGCAAAGATTTAATTGCCCTAATGGATTCAAATAGAGATTTTTTAATGAATCGTTACCATAAACCGAAACAGCAGGTTTGGGTTATCGATAACTTAAAATCGGTTAGACACAAGGATTTTACAGATAGAGATTTTCCTACTGAGCACTATAACCAATACGGTAGAGCTATTATTGCACAATCTATCGCTAAACAATTAAATGAATTGAAATGACAATAGAAGAAGCACAAAAAAGCGTTGACGA
Source organism: Salibacteraceae bacterium (assembly GCA_965661115.1). Taxonomy (GTDB): domain Bacteria; phylum Bacteroidota; class Bacteroidia; order Flavobacteriales_G; family Salibacteraceae; genus UBA6770. The sequence continues at coordinate 902 of CBFICO010000061.1, read as the reverse complement.
GTGGATAAACACGATAGGTGTTAGATATTTTAATGAGTTAACCAACATGGCTCAACTTACCGAGGAAGTTGGCGAAGTCGCCCGAATTATTGCGCGCAGATATGGCGAGCAAAGCGAGAAGGAGTCGGATAAAGACAAAGATTTGGGCGAAGAATTTGCCGATGTGCTTTTTGTGTTGATTTGTTTGGCAAATCAAACTGGGATTGACCTAACAGAAGCTTTTCAAAAGAGAATGGATAATAAAACCAAGCGCGACAAAGACCGTCACAAAAACAATGAAAAGCTTAGAAGCTAGAATTTCATCCTTTTACCCTTTTTCTTAAACGAGTGTTTACCTCCAGGGCGCTTGGTTTTCTTACTTACTAAGTTTCCAAAATTGTAACTCACAATTGCCGATACGTTAAAGTAATGATCATTGTTTTTTGGATTACCTCTGGGAGCTCCCGCAGCACTCCAGCTTGGCTTACTACCGTCCGTTCTGTCGGCATATGCCGCGGAAGTTGAACCATATGCCTCCGCTAATTTGGCGTTATCGTAATAAACAGAGCTTGCATCGTCTATGTAATCGGTTAATGTATATCTGTAGTTAAAATCAAGACCAAACTTCAACCACATTTTGTAGGTGTAGTTCACTTGAAACCCGGCTGGAAATGAGATTGAAAACGGTGTATGGGGTGATGGACCACCCAGCAAACCCTGACCTTCGGTTTTAAGTGGAATTAATGGTGTTCCATCAGATTTTGGATTGTAATAAAACAGCGCTCCACCTCCGTACGCAATAACTTCAACCGGAAATCCACGCTTACCTTGAATTCCCTGAATATTATAAACGTGACCCGGTTTCGCTCTTATAATAAAGAAGTCGTACATAAAAGAACCCTCAATAATTTTTGATTGAAAAG
>CBFICO010000060.1:0-15136 GCA_965661115.1 Salibacteraceae bacterium | reverse complement strand
GAAACTAAAACTGGTAAAATCACTGCAGACGAAACTTGGACTGCTAACAACATTTACACTTTAAATGGTAAAGTTGTGGTTGAAGACGGTGTTACTTTAACTATTGAGCCAGGAACAATTATTAAAGGTGCTGAAGGACAAGAGTCTGCTGCGTCTGCATTAGTTGTTGCTAGAGGCGGTAAATTAATGGCTGAAGGTACTGCTGATAAGCCAATTATCTTTACTTCAGTTTTAGATAACATTACTTACGATCAAAAAGTAGGTACAAACCTTAAGAAAACAGACAACGAAAAATGGGGTGGTGTTGTTATCTTAGGAAAAGCAAAATCAAGTACTGAAAACGGAGATACTGAAGGTAACATTGAAGGTATCCCAGCTTCTGAAGGTTACGGTAAGTACGGTGGATCTGACGATGCTGATAACTCTGGTGTACTTTCTTACGTTTCTATCCGTCATGGTGGAATCACTATCGGTGAAGGAAACGAATTAAACGCACTTACTTTAGGTGGTGTTGGTAACGGAACTAAAATTTCAAACATTGAAATTTACGCTACTCTTGATGATGGTATCGAGTGTTTTGGTGGTTCAGTTGATATTTCTGACGCATTAGTATTCTACCAAGGTGATGATGGTATCGATTTAGATCAAAACTACTCAGGAACAATTGACGGTTTCGCTGTAATTCACGGTGACGGAATTGGTACTGATGAAGGTTTAGAAATTGATGGTCCTGAAGGTTCTACACACACTGCTGGTAAATTCACAGTTAAAAACGGAATTTGCAAAACAGAAGGTAAAGAAGGAACTCCTGGAGATTTCAAATCAAAAGCTCAAGGAAACGTAACTAACGTTACTTTCATGTATGCTTCTGCTGACAAAAAAGCAATCAAGTTCAGAACTAAGTTTGTTAACCCAGGGACTGATTGTTCTCACAAAGGAGATGCTTACAAGAACTTAATTGATGGTTCATTAGTATTCTCTGGAGTTAAATCTGACGAAGATGTATCTGTGTATGATGGTGATAAGCCAGATCCAGCTGTTTGTCAAACAGAATTGGATAAAGCTCAAACTGATGCAAAAGGAAAAGTTGCTATCAACGGTGCCGGTTCTTCTTACGATTACAAAACAAAATTCTCTTGGGGAGCTGCTGCTAACGCAGGTGAATTAAACTAAGGATTGGTTATTAAAATACAGTAGACTTCTACTGGATATATTAAAACCCCGCAATGAATATTGCGGGGTTTTTTATTTGAGGCTTCTTCATTCAGGAGGAAGATTGCGACGTCTCAAGTTCGGCGTCATTCCCTAATATTAGTGGAACTGAATTCTCACACGAATCTCTTTCTGAGAATCTGCTCGCTAACGTTTACGGAATGACGGTCTTATTTTGTAATTGATCTAAAAACAGTTGTTCCGTTGCGATCGCTGCTTATGCATTTTTAATGTTAAGCTAATCTAAACTCAATGTATCGTTAAGTTAACCTTTCAGTAATACACATCGCGGAGACCCTATCTACTTTTGCAAAAAGATTTAAAGTCAAATATTGAATATTTTATTTATGAAAAAGATCTTTAGCTCCTTCGTCCTAACAATAGTAACTTTGCTGGCATTCGCACAGGAAAAGGGATTTGTAAGAGGTAATGTTTTAGATGGAGATTTTGGTGGGCCAATGGCAGCTGCTACGATTTCCTTGGCAGACAATCCTGGTGTAGGTACAGTTGCAGATTTTGATGGTAACTATTCCTTAACACTGGACCCAGGTACGTATAAAATCAATATTTCATTTATATCATACACTACCCAAACTTTTGATGTTGAAGTACAAGCAGGAAAGGTTACTATTCTTGATGCTACTTTATCTTCAAAATCAGAGCAACTTGAAACCTTTACAGTAACCGCTGAGGTAAGACGTACTTCTGAAGTGGCCATGCTAATGGATATGAAAAAAGCGACTACCGTTACTGATGGTATGTCGGCACAAACCTTCCGTAAAAATGGAGACAGTGATTTAGGTGGTGCAATAAAAAGAGTTACTGGAGTTACTGTACAAAACGGGAAACATGTATATGTAAGAGGACTTGGTGATAGATATACAAAAACAACATTAAACGGAATGTCAATTCCAGGTCTTGACCCAGACAAGAACTCGGTTCAGATTGATATTTTCCCTACCAATGTTTTGGAGAATGTAAACGTTTCTAAAACGTTTACTCCAGAACTAGACGGAGACTTTACAGGCGGATTAATTGATGTGGTTACCAAAAAATTTCCAGACGAAAAGAAAAGCCAAATTAGTTTTGGTTTAACCTTTTTACCAGGTCAGCATTTCAATAAGGATTATATACTATACAATGGTGGTTCATTAGATTGGGCAGGATATGATGATGGCTCAAGAAATTTGGGAATTGGTAAAACTACTAAAATTCCAAATGAGGTATTGAATGATCCAAATCTTGAAAAATTTACCAGAGCTTTCAATCCACAGTTAGCAACCAAAAACAAAGTAGCGCTGCCAAATGGTTCGTTTGCGTTTAGCCATGGTAATCAAATCAACACAAAAGATGAAAGAACTTTCGGTTACAACGCAGTATTTAATTACCGAAATGAGACCTCGTTTTACGACTTTGAGTCGAACGATTTCTTAAAAGACAACAACCTTTCTAATAATGAAATGTTGGTTCAACGTACACGTCAAGGACCATTAGGTAAAAACAATGTAATGTGGAGTGGATTATTAAGTGGTTCTTACAAAAAAGGTAAAAGCGCTTATTCGGTTACTTTGTTGAACACGCAAGCTTCAGAAGCTACCGCGACTAGAAGAATAAACAGAGATGTTGAACAAAATCAATCAACATTGGTAGAGGATATTCTTACCTATCAGCAAAGAACGCTATCTACTTTAATGTTTAACGGAAAACATAAGTTTGGATTTATAGAGCTGAACTGGGGTAATGCAACTTCATACTCCAGAGTTTATGACCCAGATTTTAGAGAAACAAGAATTTCTGTAACTGATGGTGACACTACACTAGCTACTGGTACAGGTGCTGGAATCGACAGATTTTGGAGAGATTTAACCGAAATCAATAACTCTTCTAAAGTAGATGCAAAAGCTGAATTTGAAAAGATTACTGTTAAAGCTGGTTTAACCAGAACTGTTAAATTTAGAAGTTTCGAAACCATTGGATTTAAGCATCGCCCTGTAGATCTTAGTGATGTTTCAATTGATCCAGATTGGTACTTGCAAGAAGATAATATTTGGGTTGCACCTGCTGATCCTGCTGGGGACGCTACTGGAACTTATACCATAGGTAACTTTCAACCAGCAAATCAATATCAATCTCGTCAAACTTTGTTTGGTGGTTACGTTAGCGCAGAGCAAAAATTTTGGGATAAACTAAGAGTAATTTATGGTGTACGTGCAGAGCAAGTAGATATGTACTACACAGGTGAGAACAATACTGGTTCAGTGGTTTATACTGACACAAATACACTTAGCGAGTTAAACATTCTTCCTTCGTTGAATACAGTTTACACCCTAACCGATAAAATGAATATTAGAGCCGCGGCAAACCGAACGGTTGCTCGTCCAACGTTTAAAGAAAAGTCAATTGCTCAAATTTATGACCCTATTACAAAGCGTACTTTTAGTGGAAACATTGATGTTGAGCAAACATTGGTAAACAACTTCGATTTAAGATGGGAATACTTTCTGTCTGCTAAAGAATTGATTTCTGTTGCTGGTTTCTATAAACAGTTTGATGGCCACATTGAAATGGTTTCTTACGAATTGAACCCAGATGAAATTACACCAAGAAATAGTGGTTTAGCTACTGTTGCAGGAGTTGAATTTGAGGTAAGAAAAGCCATTGTTAAATTGAACGATTCTACTGGTGGTTGGTTCAACAAACACTTGAGTAGATTCTTTTTAGCTACAAACTTATCCTTGGTCCAATCTCAAGTTGATATGACAACTGTGTTTGTAAATGATGGTACTGCTGGTTCAAACGAAGAGCAAAGAACGGAATTCGATGTAAGATCTCAACTAGCTAGAGACGGACAAGAAATAGCTCAGTTTAGATCAATGTCAGGTCAGTCTCCATACGCAGTAAACGTTGCATTGAATTATGGTTTACCTGATAATTCTACAAACATAGCCTTGTCGTACAACGTTCAAGGTGAGCAGTTAACCATCATTGGTTCAGGTCGTGTACCAGATATTTATACGATTCCTTTTCACAGTTTAAACCTAAACGCGTACAGAACTTTTGGCGAAAAGAATCAACACAGAGTAACGGTTTCTGCAAGCAACCTATTAAACGAAGACAGAACCTTAGTTTATAAGTCTTTCGAAGCTAAAGATCAAATCTTTACTTCTTTCAAACCAGGAATGGCGTTTGGAGTAGGATACAGATATACCTTCTAAAATTTAGTTAACACACTAAAGAAAGCCCTTTCAAGAAATTGAAGGGGTTTTTTGTTTTTGGTCTTATATTAGCAACCTAAAACATTTACAATTATGAAAAAGATTTTACTCGCTTTTATTGCTACTGCACCAATTTCTGTTTTTGGCCAGGTCACTTTAGATTCAGCATCCATTATTCCGGGTATTGGAGACACGGTTGATTATTATATAATGGATAACCCTGGAACGCTTTCTGGCCCTGGAGCTAGCGGTGCAGATCAAGTTTGGGACTTTTCTGGTTTAACTATGGCTGATTCAACTGCTGCAGAATTCGAAGGACCTCGAGGTGGTTTAGCGACAGATCCTGACAATACTAACTTATGCGAACAGTATTCTGGTTTTACTGGAGATAGAATTCAATACAAAAGCAGTAATTCAGATTTGTACATTATGGGAAGCCGAGCTGGGCTTACCCAAATTAGTTACGGAAGGGATAGTTTGTTAAAATTTAAGTATCCAGTATCTTATAATGATTCGCACATTTCCAATTATTACTTCTCTTCTGGTGGCTTGGCAAATAGAAAACGTCGCGGTTCATACAAAGTTACTGTTGATGCTTGGGGTGCAATGTTTTTGCCATATGGAGGCTTGAATGATATTCTAAGAATTAAAATAGAAGAGTCTTATAACGATACCACTGGTCGTTTTAGACCTACTAACAGTACTTACGCAAGTACAACTTACGAATTCTGGCAAAAGGGAACCAAGAACTACATAATGAGTATTAAATATATTAATGATGACGGAACGCTTGACACGCTAGTAACCTATAGAAGACAAGACCAAGTAGTGGTTTCACCAGTAGATACTTCAAAGGAAGATACTACCAGTATTATCGAATTGAATCAACCCAAAAAAGTTCAATTGTTTCCAAATCCCGCTACAGATCAAATAACCGTAATAGCAAAGGATGTAAGTAGTGAAACGTCAGTAAGAATAATGAGTATTACTGGAGTTGTGAATCGAGTAGTTAAATACGAAATAGGTGTTTTTGATCTTATAGATTACCCTGATGGTGTATACATATTAATGATTGAAGAGGAAAACTACCAGCCAATTCGTTTTGTGAAGCGGCATTAGAATTTTAGAGTAAAATTGAAAACCTCGTTTACCTTTGGTAGCGAGGTTTTTTTATGCCCAAATTCTTATTTTATGCTTGATCCCGCCCTGTGGGGGCTTTTTCTTAACTCGTTTCTGGCAGCTACCATTTTGCCTATCGGTTCCGAGCCGTATTTGGCCGGTTTAATTGTGGCAGAATATCCTCCATTTCAATGTTTGGCTTTCGCTTCAATTGGTAATACTCTAGGAGGTATTACTTCTTTTTATTTGGGTAGATTAGGAAAGTGGCAATGGATTGAGCGCTACTTAAAAGTAAAACGCGAAAAGGTTGAGCAGTATTCCAGTAGAGTACAGCGTTGGGGAATTTGGTCAGCTTTGCTTACGTGGTTGCCTTTTATTGGTGACCCTTTAGCCATTGCATTGGGTTTTTTTAGAGTCAGAGTAGTTCCAACTATAGTACTAATGTTTATTGGTAAAACGCTGAGGTACGCAGCGCTTATTTACGTGCTCTGGTAGGCTCTATTAAAAGCGATACAAACAAGTTTTTATAAAATCCTTTACCAAAAAACTTCTTCCTTTTTACCTTCCAGTTTTTACTATTTAAAAGCGAGTTAAAGTCGGGTAAATTGTTGGTCTCGGCTGCATTTAGTGAATTAAAAACGAAATACATAAACCCAATGAGAAGCTTTTGAAACCGATGCTCACTTTTGTTGAAATCGGTAACTATTAGTTTCCCGCTTGGCGCCAACCAATGGTGAACTCTGCTCAACAGAGAATGTTGTTTTTCAAGACCAAATAAATCTAAAAAGAAAGGAAGCAGTACGACATCAAAATGCAGCTCATTTTTCCAATGAAAAACATCAATTTGGAAAAACTCTACACGATTCATATCAGCTAACGGAATTCGATTTTTGGCAAGGCTATTCATCTTAGCTGAGGATTCAACATAGCAAATTGTACATGACGGAAATTCACTCAGTATCTCTGCAAGCAACTCACCGTTGCCACCACCAATTATTAAAATGTTGTTGAAGTGTTTGGTTGATTTTGGCTGTTCTTCTTTTAGAAAATGTTGCTGGGCTTTAAGTAGCAGATTACCAAATACCAGCTTGCTTAGAAACTGGTAAATGGGCGCTAAAAGTGTATAACCTTTCACAACAATTTGAAGTGCTTTTCAAGTTATGAACAGTTATTCAGTCATAGGCTTACACAAAAAGGTGCTCTAGGTCTTCTTTTGAGAAACGGTACTTCTCTTTTAATTCGTCTTCTCTAACGTATTTGAAAGCACCATTATTCAACAGCAAAAAATTCATTTTTTCCTTGCTAGCTCTATTCTTTCTGTGTGTTTTAAAATTTGTAATTCTTCTTAATGTCATTAATTTAAACTTTTTTGCAAAATTACTGATTAAATCAATGTATATCAAGTACTTGCTTTAGTCCGGCATTAATAATTTGTGCACTTTTTGTTAAATCTTCTTTAGAATGAGCTTCACTTACAAATCCAACCTCATAACCCGATGGTCCCATGTACACTCCATTTTCTAGAATGTAGCTATATAATTCTTTAAAGAAGCTCATTTTATTACCGTCTATTTGGTCTGCTTTTGTAACTCTATCTGTACTAAACGTTAACCAAAAAATAGAACCTGCTTGCTGCATGTGGAAACCAGATTCTGCTGGGATACCTTCGGTAACTTTACTTATGAAATATGCCGTTTTTTCTTTTAACTCTTGGTAAAAATTAGGCTTTAAACACTCTTCAAGAGTAGCTCGTCCTGCAGTCATTGCAACTGGATTACCACTTAGGGTTCCAGCTTGGTATACTGGTCCATCAGGAGCAACTGTACCCATAATTTCGTGACTCGACCCATAGGCACCTACTGGCAAACCACCTCCAATAATCTTTCCGTAAGTGATTATATCCGGTTGTATATTGTACAACCCTGCTGCACCTTCAAAGCCAACTCTAAAACCACTAATTACTTCATCAAAAATGAGCAGTATGCCATTTTCTTTGGTGATTTTACGCAAGTACTCTAGGTACTTCACATCTTGCACTAACAATCCATTATTTGCTGGAATTGGCTCTATTATTATACAAGCTAAATCGTCTTTATGGTCAGCAATTGCTGCCTCAATAGCTTCTTTGTTGTTTAATGGCGCAACTAGAGTTTCATTTACAAACGCCTCTGGAATTCCAGCAGAGCTTGAGGTTCCTAAAGTAACTAAACCAGATCCGGCCTTTACTAATAATGCATCAACGTGGCCATGGTAGCAACCTTCAAACTTTAAGATTTTGTTTTTTCCAGTATAGCCTCTTGCTAAGCGTATTGCCGACATTACCGCTTCGGTTCCCGAACTGGTAAAGCGAATTTTATCTATAAATCGATTATTCTGAATGATTAAATCACCCAATTGGTTTTCTTGAGCGGTTGGTGCACCAAATGAGGTTCCTTTATCTAAAGCCTCTACAATAGCATTGCGCACTCCCTTGTGATTATGGCCTAAAATTAACGGTCCCCATGAGCAGCAAAAATCTATGTATTCGTTACCGTCCACATCGTAAACCCTAGATCCGTTGGACTTATCAATAAAAATGGGGTCGCCTTTAACTGATCTGAATGCCCTAACAGGTGAGTTAACTCCTCCAGGAAATAAATCTTTTGCTTTGCTGTATAATTTGTCTGAGTTTGTTCTAATCATTGCCGTGTAACGCTTTTATTTATTAGGCTTTGCCTACATTTGAGGCTTGCAAAAATAATCGTATTCAATAGACAAAAAAGACGCCGAATGGATTTCAAGTGGGATAGAGCTTTTGCCAAAGAGTTAGATAACAAAGACGAGTTAAAGGGTTACCGAGATGAGTTTATTTTTCCTCAACACAACAATGAAAACTGTGTATATTTTACGGGAAATAGTCTCGGGTTACAACCCAAAGGAGCACGAGCTGCCATAGAGCAAGAGCTGAACGATTGGGGTAAATTTGGAGTTGAAGGTCACTTTGATGCAAAACATCCGTGGTTTTCATATCACGAAATGTTTGCAGAACCATTATCTAAAATTGTAGGAGCAAAACTTACTGAGGTAGTGGCAATGAATGGACTCACTACCAACTTGCACTTGATGATGGTCTCTTTTTACCAACCAATCGAAAATCGATTCAAGATTATATGTGAGGGAAAAGCATTTCCTTCTGATCAATATGCGTTGGAAACTCAAGTAAAACATCACGGATTAAACCCTGGTGAGGCAATTGTAGAATTATTCCCAAGAGTGGGTGAGCACACCATTAGAACGGAAGATGTATTGCAAAAAATTGAAGAAGTAGGAGACGAGTTGGCCTTGGTAATGATTGGTGGCGTAAATTATTACACTGGTCAGGTTTTCGATATGAAAACAATTACCGAAGCGGGTCAAAAACAAGGGGCCATAGTAGGTTGGGATTTAGCGCATGGCGCTGGTAATGTTCCACTGCAATTGCACGATTGGAATGTAGATTTTGCTTGTTGGTGTTCGTATAAATATTTGAATTCTGGTCCTGGAAGTATATCCGGTGTTTTTGTGCATGAAAGACATTGTAATAACCCAGAACTAAACCGTTTTGCCGGTTGGTGGGGGCACGACAAGGAAACTCGATTTTTAATGGAAAAAGGATTTCAACCTATGAAATCTGCCGAAGCTTGGCAATTAAGTAATGCCCCAGTTTTAGCAATGGCGGCGCATAAAGTTGCTGTTGATATGCATGCAGAAATAGGAATGGAAAACCTGCGAAAGAAATCACTGCAGCTTACTAGTTACTTAGAGTTTTGCATTGACCAAGTTTCAGCGAGACACCCCAACTCTTCCTTTGAAATCATTACTCCAAAAAATTCAGAGGAACGTGGAGCTCAGCTGTCAATACTGGTTCACGGTCATGGAAAACAATTATTCGATTTCTTAACAAAAGAAGGCGTAATTGCAGATTGGAGGGAACCTAACGTAATTCGTATTGCTCCCGTTCCTATCTATAATTCCTATGAAGATTGTTATCGATTTGCTGAAATTTTAGATAGAGCAGTTCAAGCATAAACATGGAAGGGGTAATCGAAAAGGAGCGATTTTTACTTCGGGAGCTAAAGGTGACTGATGCCAATATGTTCTACAGTTTAAATCTCGACCCAGAGGTTACTAGTTTTACTGGTGATTCGGCTTTTAGAAGTATTTCAGAGGCCATGGAATTTCTAGAAAATTACTCCGATTACAAAAAAAATGGTTTTGGTCGCTGGGCAATTGTTCACAAAGTAACTGGCGAGCTTTGGGGTTGGTGCGGACTCAAAAAAAGAGAGGACAGCCAAGTTGATTTGGGCTACCGTCTATTTCAAGATAAATGGCGAAAAGGTTGTGCCACAGAAGTAGGAAAAGCCTGTATTGAATTTGGTTTTAAAACGCTCAATCTAAATGAGATAGTAGCTGAAGCGGTAATTGAAAACAAAGCTTCGTTTAAAGTCATGGAACGTTTAGGATTTACCTACAAAATGGACTCGAAAGACCATGGAATGCCTACAAAAGTGTATTCAATTACTCGAGCTAATTATTTAAATCAACATTGAGTTATGTCAACTTTTGATTACCTCACAGCCTATACATTTGAAAACTAATAGAGACGAGAATTGTTAAAGGTTTTGGGCATATTGTTATTCGGGATTGTGATGATTCGCATCTTTTCCAGAATGGCAAACAAAGGACCCAGAAAAAACAATTATTTTAAAAGAAAATTCGACGATTAACATGGAAAAGGCACTAGTTGTTGGCGCTGGTTTAGTAGGAAGTTTACAAGCCGTATTATTAGCAAAAAAAGGATTTCAAGTTGATGTTTACGACAGACGCGGAGATATAAGAGACGTAGATTTTATTGGAGGTCGCTCAATAAATTTAGCGCTATCAAATAGAGGTTGGAGAGCTTTGGAAATTGCTGGAATTTCTGATCAAATAGAGGAGATTGCTATTCCAATGTACGGTAGAAAAATGCATTCGGTTGGTGGCGAAATTACCTACCAGGCTTATGGTAAAGAAGGTGAAGCTATTTATTCTGTATCAAGAGGAGAGCTAAACCGAAAATTGATACTAGAAGCTGCTAAGCACGATAATGTTAACCTGTATTTTGATAAGCGTTGTGTTGATTTAGACATAAACAAAGGCGAGGTAGCTTTTCAGGATGCACATTCTGGTGAGATGATAATGGCGGAGGCTAATCAGATTTACGGAACTGATGGCGCTTTTTCTGCGGTTAGAACACGTCTGCAAAAAACCGATAGGTTCAATTATTCTCAAACCTACTTAAGACACGGTTACAAAGAATTGGTAATTCCACCAAACGAGGATGGAAGCCATAAGATGGATAAAAACGCCTTGCATATCTGGCCAAGGGGGGAATTTATGCTAATTGCATTGGCAAATTTAGATGGCAGTTTTACTGTTACCTTATTCTTTCCGTTTGAGGGTGAAACCTCGTTTGAAAGCCTAGACACCGACGAAAAAATCATGAATTTTTTCAAAACGACTTTTCCAGATGCAGTGCCACTAATGCCAACACTGATTCAAGATTACCACGAAAACCCTACAGCTTCATTGGCTATTATTAGATGTGAGCCTTGGCACCATGCAGATAAGGTTATGCTTATGGGTGATGCCTCTCATGCAATTGTGCCTTTTTATGGACAGGGGATGAACTCTGGATTTGAGGATTGCTCTGAGTGGTGGAGATTAACCGAAAAGCATGGAAATAACTGGGCTGATTTGTTTAAAGAATACTCCATTATCAGAAAACCAAACGGTGATGCTATTGCTGATTTGGCCTTGCAGAATTATATTGAAATGCGTGATTTAGTTGGTGATGAAATGTTTTTGTTGCGCAAAAAGATTGAAAAGAAAATCTATGACAAGTATCCAGATAAATGGGTGCCGTTGTACAGTATGGTAACCTTTAGTCATACACCTTATGCCGATGCTCTAGCTATAGGTAAAAAGCAAGAGAAAATTATGGATGAAATAATGGCCAAAGAAGACATCAAGCAAGTTTGGGATAGTCAAGAAGTAGAAGATCAAATATTGGCTCAATTGTGAGATATATAATTTTATTTGCTTCGCTATTTGTTGTAGTTAGTTCTTTTGGCCAAGGGTATAATCGAAAAAAGAAGGATGCTTTTCCACAGCCACCTCGGTTTGAAAAAATCGGTTGGTATTTTGGACCAGGTGTTACTTTTCCGGTAAGCGTTTTACACACAAGAGAAGCAGAAGGCACCAAGATTGGAGATACCGTTTTTACCACAAACTCTAGCCCCGGAGGTAACTTAGGTTTTTTTGGCGAGTTCGGGAGGTATCATCTTATCACCAATCTATACTTTTTTAAATACTGGAACTACGGTATAAATTATCGATGGATTAAAGGTCAAGAAGGTTTCGAGAATCAATTGGTAACGCCAGCGGCTTCAACTGCATTAGGAGCTGGACAAAATACATTTTCAGACCATTTTGCTAATGCGCACATTGAAATTAGTGGAGCCAATAAATTGTCAGATAAAACCTTTTTGCAGCATACACTTGGAGGTCAAGTTGGCTATGGGGTAGCCACCAAAAGAAGCTATACAACCAACCTTCCTGGTTTAACAGAAACTACTCAAGGAGCTTTTCATTCATACTTGTATTATCGAATAGGCTGGGGAGTAAGAGCAAGCAAAAAACTGATGGTTATTCCAACTGTTGAATTTCCAATTTTAAACATCCAAAACTTTAATAGCGGTAGGTTTGATATGCCCTATTTTAATAGTCAATATTGGCCAATTACAGTTTCGCTGCGATTCTTTTTAAGTCGTCCTTACCGTATGAAAATTTGCCCTCCAGTTGATGCCATAGGCTTACCAGAGGGTTATGATGCTGATGAACCGAATAAGTAACTAAACTAAAAAAGGATTACTCTTTTTTTCTTCTCGTAATGTAGTTTCTGGTCCATGACCAGAATAGACTACCCTATTTTCATCCAATAACAATAGCTTATTTTTTATGGAGTCAATCAGTGTATCCATGTCGCCTCCCGGAAGGTCGGTTCTACCAATAGAGCCTCTAAACAAAACATCGCCGCCCAAAATCCAATTCTCGGCTTCGCACTCAAAGGCAACATGCCCTGGACAATGTCCTGGTAAGAAATAAACATTCAATACGGTATTCCCAAAAGCTATGGTTTTTCCTTCTTCTAATTCGTAATCAGGCTCTGGAGGTGTTTCTGTTCCAGGAATTCCGTACGCATGCGCCATCTGTTCAAACCTTTCATAAACTGGTTTATCTAATGGATGAACTTTTGGAGTTAAGTTCCACGTTCGAGCAACAAAGGCGTTGCCAAAAACATGGTCTAAATGACTATGCGTATTCAACAGCAAAACAGGTTGTAAACCTTGGCTTTCAATCCATTTTTTTAGTTCCTCTTTTTCGCGTTGCTCATAACAACCAGGGTCAACAATTGCGGACTGTTTAGTGTCATCATAAATAACGTAGGTATTCTCCTGAAAAGGACTAAACACGAAGGATTTTAACATTGTGGCCATTTCGTTTGTAAAATTTAAGTCATCAATATGCCCGATAAGGTATTCTGGTGAGCAAAAATACATTTAATGACTACCTTTACTGCCCTTAATTTTAAGGCATTGACGCTGTTTAGAAGACATATCACCCTTGTACTTCTGCTGCTTTTTGCGGCACCCTATTTTTCAAATAGCCAGTTTAACAATGGCATGCGAATGACCTTTGGGAAAAACAGAGTTCAACACGAGCAGTTTTTTTGGACCTTCTATGAGTTTAAGGACTATAAAATCTATCAATATCGAGGTGGCGAAAAACTATCAGAATATGTTGCTCGAAACTATCGCCAACATCTAAAAACTTTAGAAAAGAAGATTGGCTTCGGGTTTACTGGAGAGCTCAATTTTATTGTATACAATAAGCTATCAGAGTATAAACAGAGCAATATAGATTTCGACGAGTTTGATCAAGGAACTGGTGGTGTAACTCAAATAGCTAGCTCTAATATTTTCCTGTATTTTGAAGGCGATTACAACAAATTTGATTTGCAAATGCGCCAAAACATGGCATCAATGCTGGTGAACAAAATGTTTTTTGGTGATAACTGGAAAGAAGTCATCCGGAATGCGACTCTTCTCACAATACCCGAGTGGTACACCGATGGGTTGGTTTCTTATATATCAGACCCTAATAGTGTTGAAATCAAGAATAGAATTAAAGACGGAGTTACCACCAATCGCTTTAAACGCTTTAACCATCTTAACGGAAAAGACAAGACCTGCGCGGGGTATGCTATCTGGAATTATGTTGCCGAGGTTTATGGGCCTGAAGTAATCCCCAATGTGCTATACATGGCCCGAGTAAGCAGAAGTATAGAAAGTGGTTTTTTGTTTGTGTTAGGTGTTCCGCTCAACGAATTAACACGTGATTCTTGGTTACATTACCAAGTGAAATACGACATGGAAAAAGAAAAGGAATCGTTTTCTGAAGACAATGAACTGCAAGCCAAAACCAGAAAAAAACGCGAGTACTATCAAGTAAGCAAAAGTCCAGACGGAAACCAATTGGCCTATGTTAAGAACAGAGAAGGGCGGTATAAAGTGCAGGTGTTAGATTTGGATAAAAGGCGCAGACATACCATAAGTAAAGGCGGAATTCGATACGATAGATTGCCAGATTATTCGTATCCTTTAATTGCTTGGAGGCCTGATGGTCAGGTGCTTGCAGTAATTGAAGAACGAAACGCTGAACCTTTTTTAACGCTGTATGAAAAAGAATCGGGAATGGGCTATGAGCGCCCTGTTTTTAAGGTTGATGAAGTGGTAGATATGTCCTTCTCTCCAGATGGAACCAAGCTTATACTTTCTGCAACTTTAAAAGGTCAATCTGATATTTGGGAGTACAGTTTAACCGCAAATACGGTAAAGAAATTAACCAACGATATCTATGATGATTTAGAGCCGAAGTATGTTAACTCAAATGGCGAAATTGTGTTCTCGAGCAACAGACCCAATGATTCGCTTTTTACTCATAGAAAGTTTAGAAACGATATGATGCCGACCAAAGATTTGTATTTGTTTAAGGGAAAAAAAGAACCATTAATTCGCTTAACCGAAATCCCGTATGCCAATGAAGGTCAAGTTTTTCCGTACGCTAAAAATGAGTTTATATACCTGGGGAATAAAAACGGAGTAAAAAACCGATATATGGCTCGGCTTGATAGCGTGGTAGCAAACGTAGATACCTCTATTCATTATAGGTACATTGTAAATACCAACCCTATGAGCAACTTCGATAGAGATATTCAAAGCCATCAAATAATACCGCCAGAAAAAATGGCCGTGGACCTTGTTTATATGAACAAAAAATATCGGTTGTACGAATCCTCGCTAGAGGACGAAAAGGCCATAGATCAAGGAGAAGAGGAGAATGAAGTAGCAAATAATCAAGAGGTGGAATATGCCTTGGAAGATGACGTGCCTGTGCTGGAAATTAATGCCGTGATTATTGAAGAGACAGAACCGGAAGAAGAGGATCTCGTTAATATAGAGGATTACACA
>CBFICO010000059.1:0-15274 GCA_965661115.1 Salibacteraceae bacterium | reverse complement strand
AAATATTTCCTATAAAATTTTCTAGAATAGAACCAAGTCTATTTGGGCCAAACTTGTTTTTGGGCTCAATTCCTGGGGATTATTCAGGCAGGTATTACATCGATAAGTACGGGGTGGAGTATAAGGATTGATAATTAGTCAAGGATACTATCCTGCTTTATTAGTCTTTTTCGTTGCACGTATTTTCCTCGTTCAAGCTGAATTATATACCAACCACCGACTAAGCGGCTTACATCAATATTATACCTCTTTTTACCAAACTGCAACCCAAGGTCGTAAAGCTTGATTTCTTGTCCCATGTAGTCGAAAATTTTTATCGAAACCTCACTGCTATCTAGTTCTGTAAATTCAATGGTGAATTTCCCTGAGCTCGGGTTTGGATAAAGCATAAAATCGCGAATAAGGTTCTGATCAATTGGTTGTGGTTTCAATTTGTTTGATAGAATATCAAATGCTTTTTTAAAATCTGGAATGCCATGCCCATAATCAAAGTCTGGAGTGTCATACAAATGCGCGGAGGCTTCAATTGCTCTAAAAATATCTGCATTTGATGCATCCGGAAAAGCTTGCCATAAACAAGCTGCGGCACCTGCAATGGTAGGAGCAGAGAAGGAGGTTCCGTTGCTTTTGTCGGCGCTTCCTACTGCGTTTGCAACTACTACACGAGCCCCTACAGCCGAAACGTTCGGTTTTAATAATCCATCCGCATTTGGACCCCGACTAGAGAAGCTGGCAATGTTGCCAGCACTGTCCGTTGCGCCTATTGCCAATACATATCTTCCATCTGCTGGGGCAATAATGTACCTCCAGGGTCTATTACCAGAGTTTCCTGCGCTATTAACTACTAATATTCCTCTTTTGTAGGCGTTGTTTGCCGCTTTGGTTACTACAGTAGTATTTCCGTCTAAATCTTGATAGGTATGAGAGGTGGTGGTGTCGTCAAACAAGGAATAACCCAAAGATGAATTAATTATATCTATACCAATACTATCCGCTATTTCGGCTGCTCGAGCCCAATTGTATTCTTCAAGAATGGTTTCAGAGGCATTGTCCTCAGTACGGAATAAGTAATAACTGGCTTCTGGGGCTGTGCCTGTCATCGTATCCGAACTTAACGCGCCCATACAGCTTAAAACAGACATCCCGTGTCCTCCATGAGGAATCGCATTATTATCTCCATCTACAATGTCATATTGCCCTTTTATGCGATCTTTTTGCCACAAATGCTCAAACAAAGGGAAAGTATCTACACTTCTGAACCCGTTGTCAAAAACGCCAATGGTAAGTCCATATCCGTTGTAATTAAAGGCGTGGAGGTAAGGAATATTAATGAGTTCAATTTGGTCTTCGGCCAAAGCATAATTGTATTCAATTGGGGTAGGCGGTAATAGTAATTCTGAACGCTTTCCAGTGATTTTGTCTTTAATTTTTATTACCGTATCCACAAACTCTAAAGCCATAACGGTAGGCATAAGTGTAGAATCAGGAGTAGAATAAACCACTCCGTTTGACCATCTTAATGGATAGTGAATTTTAACTGTTTTAATCTTTTCAAGAGCTTTCAATCTTTCGGCGCTGATTGGAATATCCAATTCGTTTAATTCAATAGACGATTTAGCTCTACGGTCCAAAGATTTTTGAGTAAGAAAATTTAGTGGTTCGTTTAAAGCGTCGGAATTTTCTTTAGCTGTGAACTGCGTGAAATAATAAAAAGAAGAGTTTTCTTGACCAAAGGTAGCCCCGAATGACGCAATTATTATCGTAAAGGTGAAGAGCCACCTAGCGCTGGCCATATTGATGTATTTGCTTGGTAAGTAAAAAGCCGGAATCAATTGGAGTATCATCTTCTTCTCCGGTTGTGAAGCGCTTAACCCTTTTTTCATACCAATATACCAGTCCAATGTTCGGTGCGTATTTTAATTCTTTTATTTCTGTTTTTAATTGTAGAGGATCGGTTTCATACAAATGTTCAACCGTAATTACATCTTCTAAGGTAGTCCAATTTATAGTTTCTGTTTTCTTTTCTGTAACGGTATATTCATCCCTTTCTAAGCTATTTCTGGTATTGCTACTCCAGCTAATACCTTTTGCAATTGGAAATGCAAGCACAATTTTAGGTAGGTTTTTTTGTTTTCTTCAACAGTATAATTGTCTTTTTGAAATGACCATTGTCTTTTATCATTCCAAAATTGAACAGACAAATCTTCTTTGGTTTGCA
Organism: Salibacteraceae bacterium; assembly: GCA_965661115.1. Taxonomy (GTDB): domain Bacteria; phylum Bacteroidota; class Bacteroidia; order Flavobacteriales_G; family Salibacteraceae; genus UBA6770. The sequence goes on along the minus strand of CBFICO010000059.1, from coordinate 13,056 downwards.
CTAAAACTCGAGACCGTGTTTCATTTTGAATTTTATATTGTTCTTCTATCGATTCTTTTTCAATAAAACTTTAGGTGTCCGTTTCAAGGGTAAAATCGTTAAAAACTATACTGTCTACTTTGTAAATTTTGAAATGTCCTGTTTGGTTAGGGTGGTAGTTTAAACCAATATCAACAGGTTCATTTTCTGTTTTTTTACAAGAGAAAAACGCAAGGCAAAGTAGCGATATGACTACCGTTTGTTTCATTGCTTTGGTTCGGGTTTTACAGTTGTATCATTCTCTGTAGAATCGGCTTTGGCTTCACGCATTGCCTTTGCTTCTTCTGGGGTAAACGATTTCTTTTTGAATCCATTTTTATAGACTTCGTAGCGCTTCACTTTTCCATCGGGTCCAAAATAGGTCCAAGTTCCTTCTTGCACCGCAAATCGGTAAAACCCTAGAATTCTTAATGAGCCGTTGGTGTGAAAATGTTTCACTTTTCCGTCCGGGTTTCCATCTACATACATAGCCTCGTATTTTGGTTTCCCTTCTGGAAAGAAATCTTTAAGCTGCCCGTGTAAGACTCCATTATGATAGTTACAATCTCTAGATACCTGTCCGTCTTTGTAGTAAATTCTAGCGGGGCCATTTTCTTTGTTTTCAGCGTAGAATTTTTGTGCAGATATATCTCCGTCTGCATCGTAAAATTTCCATTTTCCTGCACGCATTTGCTGATAGTATTTTCCCTCAGCCATTACTTTTTTGTTCAAATGATAAAAGACTATGTCTGCACTGTCACCAGCATTGGTTACCTCTCCAATTAGGGTTCCGTAGGTGTCAAAGTATTCAAATTTGCCTATAGGCTTATCGTCTTTGAATGAGCCTTTATATCTAATATTACCGTTGGGATGTAATGCACTCCATTCACCTTGTTTTTTACCAGCGTCATCAGTTTTATTTGGAGTTGTTGGTTGTGCCCATAAACCTAGGCTTAAAAGCATGGAAGAGAGTAGTAGCAGTTTCTTTAGAATCATGATTTAAAATTACAATACTTTACAGTTCAATAATTCTTGTACCTCCAATTTTCCTACCAACACATCTCCTTTTTGCACCTGACTAACTCCAGCTGGAGTTCCGGTGTATATCAAATCACCAATTTTTAGGGTCATAAACTTGCTCACATAACTAATGATTTGGTCAACATTAAAAATCATGTCTTGGGTATCTCCCGATTGCTGAACCTCTCCATTCTTGAGCAATTCAAATTTTAAAGGTCCTTTTTTTAATGGTGAAGCATCTATAAATTTTCCGATAGGAGAGGAGCCGTCAAATGCTTTGGCTTTCTCCCATGGTAAACCTTTTTCCTTGCATTCTTGCTGCACATCTCTAGCCGTAAAATCAAGCCCTAACGAAATTTCGTTGTAGTATTTATGCGCAAATCGTTCTTCAATGTGCTTGCCTAGCCGGTTAATTTTTACTACAAGTTCTAATTCGTGATGCACGTTGTTAGAGTGATTTGGAATAAAGAACGGAGCTCCTTTTTTAAGAAGACTTGTGTCGGGTTTAAGGAAATACACCGGTTCGGTCGGAATAGCGTTGTTTAATTCTTTGGCATGATCAGCGTAGTTTCTTCCAATGCAAATTATTTTCATGAATTAGACTCTTTAATCTCTTTTAAAACTTGTTTGGTGTACAGCGGAAAATCGCCGTGCATCATCCAACCATAATATCCGGGTTCATTCTGTAAGACTTGCTTTACCGGAACCCCTTTAAACTTTCCAAAGTTAAATACAACTTCGTTTTTACTGTTGTAAATCATACGACCCGCTAAATCTGCAAATTTTTGCTGAGCAGAAAACTCGGCTAGAAAATCAATGTTGTTTTCTAAGTCTGAATATCGATCGAGTTGCGCTTCTAATATTTCGTGTGTTGCACTTATATCTGCCTCAGCAGAGTGGGCACCTTCAAGAGGCTTGTTACAATAGAACTCAAACGCAGCTTCTAGGGTCCGTTTTTCTTTATTGAAGAAAATACCCTGAACATCAACGAGCCTTCTATCTTTTATAGAAAAGTTTATACCCGCTCTTAAAAATTCTTCAGCCAACAAAGGCACATCAAAACGATTAGAGTTATAGCCAGCTAAATCGCAATCTTGAAGTAAAATGAATAAAGACTTGGCTATTTGAGCAAAAGAAGGGGCATCTTGTACGTCCTCATCTAAAATACCGTGGACAGCACTAGCTTCTTTTGGAATGGGAATGCCTGGATTCACTCTCCTTACCTTCATATCTTTTTGTCCGTCGGGTCTTATTTTAAGAATAGCTATTTCAACAATTCTATCTTTTGCCACGTCAATACCTGTTGTTTCTAAGTCGAAGAAGGCAATAGGTCTTTCTAATTTTAATTTCATAGTAAAAAAAAAGTCCCGATAAATCGAGACTTTTTAAATGTTATGTGTGTTATTATTTAATTCTTATTTCAACTCTTCTGTTGCACTCAGCAGGCATGTTTGCAGGAGCAGGCTTAGTTTCACCAAAAGCTTTGCTTGTAATATCGCTATTTTGAATACCTAATGAAATTAAGTAGTCAACGGCAGCCTGTGTTCTTTTCTCAGATAGAACCATGTTTGCTGCAGCAGGTCCAGAAGGGTCAGAGAAACCTCTTAAGTCCAATTTACTTCCTGGGTGACTTTTAGCGTAGTCAGCAACTTCTTTTAGAGCAGCTTTTCCTTTTTCGCTTACACTTGAGCTTCCTGAAGCATACGTAATATAACGGTAAAGGCTAAGTTGTTCTAATCCGAAATCTACACGTCTGTTTTTAGCTCTATTTTCAGGGTTATCAGATCCGTCAGGATTCTTACCTGGAGCTTTAGGATTACGCTCACCTTCGAAATCATAGTGAATTCTGTACGGATCAGCTCCGTCTTTTACCAATTCGTTAAATACTACTAAAGCTCTTTGTTTAGAAACTTCGTCGTTTACTTCATCGTTACCCAAATAATCCGCGTGACCAGTAAAGTTCACAACGTAATCCGGGTTTTTCTTCATGTAAGCTGCAATTTTCTTGATTTGGTCTTTAGACTCATCAGCAATTGCCATTTCATTGAATTTGAATAAGATATCTCTAAAGATGTCTTCAGGAACCGGTTTCTTTTCCTTAACCGGTTCTTGCATAATAGGTTCTTCTTTTTTAGGTTCTTGTTTTACAGGTTCTTGAACAACAGCAATCTCCTCTTCTTTCTTTTCCTCTTCTAACACTGGTTTTTCTTTAGCCAATCTATCGGCCATTAACTCAGCTAAAACAATTTCTGGAAGTAAATCCTCTCTCTCTTCTAAGTGAGCGGTAACTCTGTACAAATCTTTGTAACCATATCCATTTAATCTAGAAGAAGCATAGTATGCTACTTCTTTATTCATTTTACTTCTGATGTACGAAACCTCATCACCTGGAGTATTAATAGGGATTCCCAAACTAACTGGGTTTTTCCATTTGTCTTTTTTGAATTCAGAAAAGAAAACATCGTAACCACCAATAGAAGAGTGTCCCTTTGAAGAGAAATAAAGTAAATCATCTCCAACTAAAAATGGAGTGTCCTCATCTTGCTCGGTGTTAATCACCGCTCCCATATTTTCTAGAGGACCCCAGTTTCCGTCGGCATCTCTTTTAGACGTATATAAATCTCTTCCACCATATCCGCCGTTTTTATTCGAAACCACAATGAGTAAGTTACCTGCATCATTAACGCAAACAGCTGGTTCATGAGATTTTTTTAAATTTATGTGCTCTGGAAGGGGAGTAGGTAATGTCCAAGTTTTTCCTTCTCTCTTCGACTCGTACAATTGACCTTCAGCGAAGAGAAAGAGCAAATTTTCGTCTTTGTTTATTGATACAATCGATACTTGTGTTTCAGGGTCCAATTCAAATCCATCGGGAAATAAATTAGATCCACCAAGTAGATACGGGGTTTTCCATTCGCCTTGAACTTTGGTTGAGGTGTAAACATGTTCAAATTCTATGTTACCAGCAGATGAAAGTTCTGTTGAGGTTCCAAATGGGTTTCTTTTCGAGGTATAGAATATTTCTTTTTCATCATTTAAAAACGCTACGGCTTCGTCATCGTAAATAGAATTTATTTCAGCTCCCATGTTTTGAAGTACAACAAAGTCTGTAGCATTAATAAAATACTTCTTAACGTCGTTAAGTGGCTTTTTTCTGTTTTCTAATGGGTTTTTGGTATTCAGTTTAACGTGATACACCCCATGCTGACAAGTTTTTACATCCCATTGTACATTGCTTGTTAATTCAGCACCAGCTTTATTTTGCTTAATTGTTGGAATAAACTCGTTGTAGGCTTTTTTTGCCTTTTCAAATTTATGGTTGATTTGATAGGCCTTAGCCAAATAATACAACAGCTCTGGAATAGTATCTTCACCACTATACTTTAATGCTTCTTCAAAAAATCTATCGGCTTTATCAAAATCTTTTGGTGACCTGAGGTAAGCAATACCTGCTTCAAATAAGAATTGATCGTAATCTCTTCTCATTTCCAAAAGCTTGTTGTATTCCGTAATTGCGTCTTCGTAAAGCTCGTTATCCAGTAAATTGAACGCGCGTTTATACTGAGCTTTTTGAGCTTTAGTGAGCTTTACTTTATCTTTGGAAATTCCTGTTCCTGGGAACAACAATATTACCGATAAAGCAACTACAGTGAAGGTTTTTAAAAATGTGGACCTTTTATTCATTAAACGATTTGGTAATTTTACACTCTAAACAATGATACAAATATTCCATTTATCATTCCATGGATAATACTGAGTATTATAGAATTTGTTTCGTTTATCAGCTTTAGTTTATCAGCAAAAATTATACTTCTCTACTCATGTCCCATTGCTCAAGGTAATCTGCAACACGGCGAACGAACATACCGCCTAAGGCACCATCAACCACCCTGTGGTCGTAGGAGTGAGATAAGAACATTTTATGTCTAATTGCAATCACATCACCGTGTTCTGTTTCAATAACCGCAGGTTTTTTTACAATTGCACCCACAGCCATAATAGCCACTTGCGGTTGATTAATTATTGGAGTTCCCATTACATTTCCAAAAGACCCTACGTTACTAACAGTATATGTTCCACCGCTAATATCATCTGGCGCAAGCGCATTTGATCGAGCTTTTTTAGCTAATCCGTTTACCGATTTAGAAAGACCAGCTAGGTTTAATGAATCTGCATTCTTGATAACAGGAACAATTAAATTTCCAGAAGGCAATGCGGTAGCCATTCCTATATTGATGAATTTTTTGCGCACTATTTTATCACCCTCTACAGTAATGTTTATCATCGGGAAATCTTTAATAGCCTTAACTATAGCCTCAATAAAAATAGGAGTGAAGGTTAGTTTTTCGCCTTCTCTTTGCTCGTAAGCTTTTTTGTGTTTGTTTCTCCAATTTACAATTTTTGTAACATCTGCTTCAACAAAAGACGTTACATGTGGGCTGGTAGCTTTAGAGTTTACCATGTGGTCAGCAATGAGTTTTCTCATTCTGTCCATTTCTATAATCTCTACTTCACTACCAAAATCCTTGGTCGATAAATCAACAGGCTTAGCTTTTGGATCTTTGCTTGCTGCTGGAGCAGCTTCCTGAGATTCGCTAGGTACTGCCGCTTTTGGAGCAGGAGCTGAACCTCTATTTTCAACATAACTTAGTATGTCATTTTTGGTTACGCGACCACCTTTGCCAGTTCCAGCAATTGAGTCTAACTCACCTAAAGAAATGTTTTCTTTTTGTGCAATGTTTTTTACTAATGGCGAGTAAAACTTGTCGCTAGAACTGAAATCTACTTTGGTATTTTCCAAAACCTCAGCTGTTCCTTCTGGAGCCGCCTCAATAGCTAGAGTTGCAGATTCAGCTGCTTTTGGAGCTTCGGTTGCAGCTACAGTTGTACTTCCACCACCTTCGGTTTCAATAATGGCAATTGCTTGCCCAACTTTCGCAACTTCTCCTTCTTGGACTAAGATTTTTGAAAGCACACCATCCGCAGGCGCAGGAACCTCACTGTCTACTTTGTCAGTAGCAATTTCTACTACGGATTCTTCCGCTTCAATAGTATCACCTTCAGATTTTAACCACGTTGTAATCGTCGCCTCTGCAACACTTTCACCCATTTTGGGTAGTATCAATTCTACGTTTGCCATTTTCCTTTTATAAGGCGGCAAAAATAATAATTTGGTGTGCTCTAAAGGCATCAAAAGTGCACGCAAATAAATAAAAACAACTCTTGACTTATATGGTGCTTGCAATTAAATTTGTGGTACTAAACGCACCTTGTATATAATGAAACACAAAGCATCACAAGTAGATTGCGAGCATTGCGCAGCAAAGGATGCAGGGATATTCGGTAACTTAGATTTGTCCAATATCAATTGTCTTAGTCAAAATAAGACTTGCACACGCTACAAAAAAAATCAAGTAATTTTTCACGAAGGAACACGTCCTCAAGGGGTTTATCACATCCACTCTGGTCGAATTAAAATATTTAAGACCGGCGTTGAGGGGAAAGATCAAATCATTCAAATTTTAAAAAGTGGCGACTTGATGGGCTATCGCGCAATGCTTAGTGATGAGCAATATCCAGTAAGTGCAGAAACATTAGAGGAAGCCGTGTTATGCTTTATTCCTAGAAGTGATTTTATGGAAGCATTAAGTACTGACCCTAAAATGGCTCAATCCATTATCAAAAGTTTGAGTAAGGATTTAGGTAATATGGCAGATCATTTAACAACCTTGGCTCAAAAACCAGTTCGTGAACGTTTAGCGGGAGCATTAACTATGTTAATCGATACGTATGACCTAGATGCTATTGAACGGGCATCGGATGGTATAAATCTTACAAGAGAAGATCTCGCCAATATTGTTGGTACAGCTACTGAAACGCTTATAAGGTTGTTACATGATTTTAAGGAGGAAGAGCTTATTGAAACTCAAGGGCGTAAAATCTATATTAAGAACAAAGTGAAGTTAGAAAGAGTGGCTAACTTAGCCTAGTGGGCTTTATTTTTTTCATTCCAAAAAGTGCGTTTTTCCGCTGCTGTAATTGTTTCAAATAAATACTTTTGAGTCAATAAACGTTGTAAAGATGGATAAGAATAAATTGACGGCTTTAGTCCTCGCAGCATTAGCTTTTATAGCTTTCTACTGGGGATTTATGAATTTTGAGAATGGAACTCCAATGGTAACTCTTTTTGCATTTGTAGTTGTTTTGGGATGCACTTGTGCTTCCATTGCTCTTGGAAACGCAGGAGAACGTTAAGCTTATTAGTTAATGGAAAAGCGCACAATTCTCTTACCTACCGATTTTTCGGATTCTGCGCGTAATGCAATTGAATACGGGCTTAAACTTTATGCAAATAGAGGATATCACTTTATTTTATGGAATTGTGTTGACCCAGGTACCGCCTCTGGTACGGGGCTAATGGTTAACATGAGTAAAATTTTAATTGAGGATTCACAAAAAGGTCTCAAAGAAGATTTAAAATGGGTTGAAGACAATAACCTACTTCAGGGAAATACCATAGAGGCAATGCACATGACGGGGGCTTTCTTGTCTTGTATTGGTGAGGTTGTAAAAAAACGAAACGTTTACTCGCTTATATTGGGAACAACTGGAGCAAGTGGATTGAAAGAATTTTTTGTTGGTAGTAATGCTGCTGAAATTATTCAAGAGTCGCCAGTGCCCTTGTTAACTGTTCCGTTTAATGCGGTTTATAAGCCTATTAAATCTGTAGTTTATGCTACCGATTTAAACAAACTAAGAAAATTAGAAACACTTGATTTCCTTAAAAACCTACTTATAAAAAGATCAGCAACCTTGTCAATATTCCACGTCGAAAAATCGATTAGTAGAATTAAAGAGGAAGATAGAATGCAGCAGAAAGAGGTTCTGCTAGATTATTTTAAAGATAGTGATGTAGAGTTTGAAACCCTTATCAATGAAGATACTGTAGAAGGTGTTAACGAATACATAAAAAAGCATAAGGATACCGATATTCTTGTAATGGTACCTAGAAGAAAGAATTTCTTTGAAAAAATATTCACCAAAAGCGTAGCCAAAAAAGTAGCCTACCACAGTCACGTTCCAATGCTCACTTTGCACGATTAGATTTTTGCTACGTAGCAAATGAAAGGCAAGGTTAACTCCGGTAATTTCCTAATAATTTTTGTGAGAAATCAAGAGTTAGGTAAAGTTAAAACGAGACTTGCCAAGTCCGTTGGAGACTTAAATGCTCTGAAAATTTATACCGAATTGCTCCAAAAAACGAGTGACATTGCGGTTAAAGTCCAATGCTTTAGAGTAGTTTATTACTCAAATTGGGTCGATTTTAACGATATGTTCAACCCTACCTATTTCTTTAAAGATGAACAAGTTGGGGAGGGTTTAGGAGAAAGAATGAAAAATGCCTTTGAAAACAGTTTTGAAGAGGGGGCAAGTAAGGTAGTTTGTATTGGAAGTGATTGCTATGACTTATCTACTGAAATTATAGAACAAGCTTTTAATAAGTTGGATGATAATGATGTGGTATTTGGTCCCGCAGAAGATGGAGGTTATTATCTGATTGGAATGAAGACTAAAATTTCAGAGTTATTTGAGGATAAAGAATGGGGAAATTCAGATGTGCTGCTAGATAGTATTCTAGTGGTGAAACAATTAAACAAACAACACAACTTGTTGCAAACCTTGAATGATGTTGATGAAGAGAAAGACCTTCCAGAAGAATTACGCTCACTGATATAATGAAACTGTCTATAATCATTCCTACATTTAACGAAGAACATGAGTTACCAAAGCTCCTTAAATTTCTAAAAGAATATTCGCAGTTGCATGAAATTATTGTTGTTGATGCTAACTCAAATGACAATACCGTAGCAATTGCGGAGCAGTATGATTGTTTGGTCATTCAATCAGCAATTAAAAGAAGGTCAGTTCAGTTGGACATGGGAGGGAATATTGCCTCGGGCGATTGGTTATTCTTTTTACACGCAGATTCTATTCCACCAAACTCTTTTTTAAATGATATATCAAGTATTCAATCTCAGAAAGCAAATGCAAGTTGTTTTCGGATGAAATTTGATCCTTCAAATGCATTTCTTAGGTTCTTTGAAATGTTTGTTGGAATTCCGTGGCTAATATGTAGGGGGGGCGACCAAGGTTTGGTAATAAAGAATACAGTTTATCGGGCCATAGGAGGATTTAATACCGCATTACACGTTATGGAAGACATTGACATTATTGCCCGATTGAAGAAAAATAAGGAGCGATTTGTCATACTTCAAACTAGAATAAAAACTTCGTCAAGGGCATATGAGCAATACGGAAACTGGAGACTGCAGTGGGCTTATGCGTTAACCCATTTACGTTTTTGGCTTGGTGTTGATAGCGAGAAAAATTTAGAATTGCTGAATAAACAATTAAAGAAGAATGGAAATAAATAAGATACAAGAAGCTGCAGATTTTATTAAAAGCAAAGGATTTGCTGACGCCGAATTTGGAATTGTTTTAGGTACTGGCCTAGGAAAGCTGGTTCATGAAATTGATATTAAATGGGAGTTAGAATATGAGGATATTCCAAATTTTCCGGTTAGTACGGTTGAGTTTCATTCCGGGAAATTAATTTACGGTTCATTAGCAGGAAAAAATGTATTGGCCATGCAGGGCAGATTTCATTTATACGAGGGCTATGCAGCACACGAAGTTGTTTTCCCCATTCGGGTGATGAAGTTGCTTGGCATCGATAAATTAATTGTTACTAATGCGGCAGGAGGAATAAACTTGAATTTTGAAAAAGGTGATTTGGTGATTATCGATGACCATATTAACCTTCTTACTGGAAATCCTCTGATAGGAAAAAATATGGATGAATTAGGACCTCGGTTTCCGGATATGAGCGCTCCTTATTCAGTGGAAATGCAAAATGAATTCAGCAAAATTGCTGAGCTAAAAGCTATTAAACTAAATACTGGTGTTTATGCAGCGGTAACTGGACCTAATTTGGAAACCCGAGCAGAGTATAGATTTCTGAGAACTATTGGTGCAGATTTAGTTGGAATGAGCACGGTTCCAGAGGTTATTGCTGCAAATCACATGGGAATGCATTGTTTAGCCATTTCTATCGTTACCGATATATGCGACCCCGATAATTTGGAAGCAATAAATATTGATGAAATAATAGCCAATGCAGGAATTGGAGAGCAAAAGATCTTACAACTAATACCAGAATTTGTGAAAGGAAATAGCTAATTAAGCTTCTTCTTTTTTCTGACGGTGAGTACCAATTAGGCGACCTTTAATTATTTCCTCAATTGGGAAGAGGATGATACCCAGTATAGCGTTTAGACCAACTTTAATAAATGCAATACTACCAATTTCGTCCTCTACGTTGTCTTCCACGTAGTTAATACCGTACTCAAACACAATGATTATAGCAATAGTAGCCAATATTGTAGCCGTTCTTGACCCACCTGTTTTTCTTCCGAAGAAAACAGCTAGATAAAGCATGATTCCAATAATTAAAATCTGTAGACCATAAAACCAGTAACTGTCGTACCAAGGAACTTTTATTTTGAAATCATAAGTTGCCAAGAAACTTTCCGTTTTGTCAGAGTTTACTGCCTTCACTTGAAACTGATATTTTTTAGGTTTCAAGTTTGTAAAAGGAGCATTACGCACTTTTGTTTCTTTCCAACCTTCATTTTTGTGCCCGATAAGTCTGTATTGGTATGAGAGTTTAGAAGGCATGTTCAATGCAACTCCCGTAAAGTTAAAGGTTAAGTTATTGTTGATAGCTAAAAATTCGTTGTTGTAAGGGAATTCAGATGTTTCATTATTGATATCAAGATTATCTAATAAAATAACTGGTTTCACGTCATTGTGGTAATGCACATTAGGGTTGTACTTTACAGCGCCTAGAATGGTTCCAAACCAGATATTCCCATTGTTATCCATGCAAGTAGCATTTGGGTTTACTTGTACTCCTAAGAAACCTTCTGTTTTTCCGTAATGCTCAAAAGACGTGTCTTTTATGTTTAGTTTCTCAATACCGTAAGTGGTTCCAAACCAAATATTACCGTTTCTATCTGCAATGATAGAGTAGGGGGTTTCGGACTTCATTCCGTCTGACTTGTTATAATTAGTAAATGTTTTTCCGTCGTACATATATAGCCCGCCTGTATAACAACCTATCCAAATATTGCCTCTTTCGTCAGGAGCCAATGAAATCACCAACTGATGGTTCAATCCATCTTTCTCATCATAAACCCTAAATTCACCGTCTTTAAAGCTCGATAACTTCCCACCTAAAACTGCAAACCAAACTGTTCCGTCTTTTGCTTTAATGATTTTGTAAATATTGTTTCCACCTAAGCCGTCTTCTTCAGTAAACACAGACATTTTATGTGTTTCCTTGTTAATTCTTGCAGCACCGCTGCGTGTACCTAACCAAATGTTTCCTTCGTTGTCTTCAGCAATACTGTAAATTACATCGTGTACGTGAGCTTCAATGTTGATTTTCTCGTACTTTCCTCGTAACGTTCTTTTAAAAAGCATACCATCAGCGGTAGCCATCCAAACTGTTCCAAGGCTATCGTGATACACCGCCATAACAGGAGCATCAGATAAACCGTGAATGTTATATTTCCCAACACTTAATGAATCGTTATTGATGTTATCTGCGTTCATTAATTGTGATACACCTTGGTTTGTACCTAGCCAAATATTGCCTTTGTCATCCGGGGCAATAGACCAAATAACATTACTGCTTATTCCTAAAGATTCATCACAGAGGGTAAAGTGATCGGAGATATATTGGTTAAGACCCACGTCGGTTCCTATCCACACCGTTTTTTCGCGATCAACATAAATGTCTTTTACATCATAGAAACTTAAACCTTGTGCAACCGAGTAATGTCTGAACCGGTATTCGCCATTTTCTTTAACACACTTAACCGCTCCATGACTCGAAGTACCAATCCATAACTGACCGTGTTTGTCTGGGGCTAAGTCGGTAATATCGTTAGCATCAAGTTCTGAATTTTCGTCCAATACATAAACTTTAGCTCCTCCGGTGCCTGCAAGTAGGGCATCGAGCTCTTCTATTTTAACGTGATTGGCACCACGTTTAGTTCCAAACCACAACTCTCCTTCGTATTCTACTATATCAATAATCTGATCGTTTGAAAGTCCATTCTCTGATGTGATGTGTTTTACTGAAGTACTCGTGTCATTGTAGAATGAGTGCAGGTCGATCACAAAAACTCCTGCATTTTCGGTGCCAATCCACAGCCGCTCTTTGGCATCAATGTGTAAGCACGTTATTAAGTGCGAACCTTCAACACTTTTAGCAATTTCGTATCGTTGAACTTTTTGAGTATTTATATCATATACAAATAAACCTGAGCCCTTTGTGGAGAAAAGAATTTTACTGTTTATGGTGTCTTCAGCAAAATCAGAAACTTCTTGATACGAATTGAATTTTTCAATGTGAATACTCTCAAATAATTTTGTAACACCATCGTAGCGCGTAATGCTACCACCCCAGTGACCAAAAAACACATCACCAGAACTAGCCGTAAAAGAAGAAGTAACCCATTCTTCTGCAACAGAATCGTTTTTTGAATAGGTTTTAAATTCAATTCCATTCCACGATGCTAGCCCAGAAACGGTTCCAACCCATAGGTTTCCATCGTTATCTTGAGTCATGGTGTTTACCTGACTTTGAGGTAAGCCATGCTCCACACCATATTGCATAAAGTTAACTACCTGTCCTGATAGACAAATACTTACACTAATAAAAACGATTGAAAGAAAACTGCGTAGGATGTTAGAGTAAATCATTTAAATACTAAAGATTTTTGACACGTAAAGCTAAAATAATTTTTAAGAAAAAATAAGCTTATTGAGCTCGCATTTAGTTCTATTAATGGTAACGCTTTTCTCCTGCTTCAATGTGAATTTTAAGTGCATTTTCTACTGGCGGAATTGGACACGAATATTTTTTATTGTAAGCACAGTAGGGGTTAT